>PBTA01000064.1 GCA_002726395.1 Methanobacteriota archaeon
AACTCGTGAAATCATGCGGGCAGTCTTGAGACTTCTGCGATGTTATTTGATTTGAACTTAAATGTTACGATAAGGATGAAAAGTTTATTTTTGGAAATTTACGCTTATGGTTTCATAGCTGAGTGCCAGTAGTTTTCTGTAATATGCAAAAATGAAGTCCAACATTTAGAGTTGGTAAAATCTGGAAATGGCCTTGAATTTATCCAAAGAACTATCAATCAGAATGTAAATTTTCTCGATACGAGTTCTAGGCGAGATCAAAATTTTTCATTTGCAAATTTAGCTTGTACTGCATGAGGGAGTGTTATGGGCAGCAAAGATATTAAATGTTCTAGGAATTTGAATATACGGCTCTAGTTAGACTTTACATATGTGGATTGAATGCGAGATCTGTAGTAAATTTGGATTTTAAAGGCTTGTGGCTTGACCCTTCTGGTCACAATCGCTACGCGCTAGAGAGTTGAAATTATTATTCGGAGCAAACTTATCTATGACAAAACCTTCGCTTTTGATTTTACCTGGTGACGGTATCGGACCGGAAGTAATGACCGAGGTTAGAAAAGTAATATCTTGGTTTGGACAAAATCGGGGTCTGGAATTTGACTTGAGCGAAGATTTGGTCGGTGGGTGCGCCTACGACGCGCACGGTACGCCCTTGCATGACGATGTGATGGCAAAAGCTCAGGAGGTTGATGCAGTTTTGCTTGGCGCAGTGGGAGGCCCAGAATATGATAATCTTGGCTTTGACCTCAAGCCTGAAAGGGGTCTCTTGCGTCTGCGCAAAGAAATGGACCTATTTGCGAACTTGAGGCCAGCCCAGTGTTTTGATGCATTGGCAGATTTTTCATCTTTAAAAACAGAGATAGTAGCCGGGCTCGATATCATGATTGTGAGGGAATCTACGTCGGGTGTGTATTTTGGTGAACCGCGCGGTATTTTCCAAGAAGGTAATGAGCGCATAGGGCTTAACACACAGCGCTACACTGAAAGCGAAATCGATCGCGTTGCGCGCAGCGCCTTTGAACTGGCGCGTCGGCGCAATAATAAGGTATGCTCAATGGAAAAAGCAAACGTTATGGAATCTGGAGTGCTTTGGCGCGAGATTGTCCAAAAGGTGCATGACGCGGACTACACTGACGTAGAGTTGACCCATATGTACGCTGATGCGGGGGCGATGCAGCTCTGTCGTTGGCCCAAGCAGTTCGATGTGATTGTCACCGATAACTTATTTGGCGATATCCTCTCGGATACGGCTGCTATGCTTACAGGAAGTCTTGGAATGTTGCCCTCTGCAACGCTTGGTCCGTTTATGGAGAATGGAAGACCCAAAGCTATGTATGAGCCCGTTCACGGGTCTGCCCCTGATATTGCAGGGAAGGGTAAAGCCAATCCAATAGCGTGTATTTTAAGCTTTGCCATGGCGCTTAGATATTCTTTTGATAATGGAGCAGAGGCCAATATGCTGGAACAGGCTATTGAATCAGTCCTGGCTAGCGGTGCAAGGACTCCGGATTTGATGGGGCCGGATGACGGTAAGCCGTTCACTACATCACAGATGGGAGATGCTATCGTCGCTGCATTGAGGTAATATAAACAGTTCCCAAGCTGCTTACCGAGCGTTGGGTTTGATAGCTTTCAAAAGGCGTTGCAAACTAATCATGGGAACCGTTGCAAACTTTCATAAATGATTTACGCAACACAGTAGTAGAATATTGATGCTCAGATCACGACCTTGATTTTTTTTTGCTTCGTAACCTCAAAAACTTTTTTATAGCGATTTATCTCACTCGCTGGCCCCATTGCTTTGTTGGGGTTATCTGAAAGTTTGACTGTTGGGTGGCCTTCGGCAGACACTGCTTTGCAGACCAAGGAAAATGCATCTAACTCACCGTTTGGAGCNAGGCCTCTGAAATCATTGGTGAGATTAGTTCCCCAGCCAAAGGTCACAGAGACAAGTCCAGAGAACTNTTTGTGAAGCTTTTGGATCGTANNCGTATCAAGACCGTCGGAGAAGATCACAAGCTTATCTCTTGGATCTTCCCCTTGCTNTTTCCACCATCGGATCGCATTTTCGGCTCCGACCGCGGGGTCGCCGCTATCAATTCTGATCCCAGTCCAAGAGGCCAGCCAATCGGGTGCATTCTTTAAAAAACCTTCTGTCCCAAAGGTATCAGGCAATATAATCTTAAGATTACCATCATGCTCCTCTTGCCAGTCTGAGAGGACTCTGTAGGGCGCATTTGCCAATTCGTTGTCGTTTTTTGACAGTGCGGCGTAGACCATAGGAAGCTCATGCGCATTGGTTCCTATCGCTTCAATCTCGCGGAAGCGCGCAATCGAGCAATTCGAAGTACCGATAAATTTATTTCCAATTCCTTCTAGCATGGCTTGGACGCACCAATCTTGCCATAAATATGAGTGCCGCCGCCGCGTGCCAAAATCGCCTATACGTAATCCATCAATTTTGCGCAGCGTTTCAATTTTCTGCCAGAGCTTTGTCATTGCGCGCGCGTAGAGCACTTGGAGCTCAAATTTACCCATTTTTTTCAGGGCACTCCGGCTGCGCAACTCCATGAGAACTGCAAGGGCAGGGATTTCCCACATCATTACCTCGTGCCAAAGTCCCTCAAACGTGAGCTCATACTGGCCATCTCGTTTCTCAAGATGATAATCTGGCAGTTGAAGTCTCTCGAACCATTCCATGAAATCAGATCTAAACATTTGACGTTTACCATAAAAAGTATTGCCTCTCAGCCAAGTGCTTTCACCCCGTGTGAGGCGTAAGCCTTTAATATGATCAAGCTGCTCTCGTAATTCACCCTCGTCTATTACTTCTGTGAGACGTACGTTTTTGGATCGGTTAATAAGACTAAATGTTACGTTGGTGTTCAGTTTGTTGCGAAAAATCGACTGGCACATCAAAAGTTTGTAAAAGTCAGTATCAATCAGGGATCTTACAATTGGATCGATTTTCCATTTGTGATTCCAGACTCGAGTTGCAATATCGGCCATCTAGCTCTCCAAAGTTACGCCTGCAGCTATCATGGCAGAGCGCGCTGAGTCTAGCGATCCCCCAAGGTCGATGGCTTTTGTCAAGTTTTCTAAAACACGTGTTTTATATCCCAGTTTTGCTGCGTCTACGGCAGAGAAGTTGACGCAAAAGTCAGTTGCCAAGCCAACTAGATCGATGGCGGTTACACCTCTCGTATTGAGATAACCATGAAGCCCAGTCGGAGTCTTTTGGTCATTTTCAAAAAACGCAGAATAACTGTCTATTTCTGGATTATAACCTTTACGCACAATGAGATTGGCGGGATCTGTATTAAGGTCGGGATGAAAAGCGGCACCTTTCGTTCCTTGTATACAATGGTCTGGCCATAGAACCTGAGTCCCATAAGGCATCTCAAACGTTTCAAGGGGGGATTTGCCCTCTTGTGAACTTGCAAAAGAAGAATGACCCCCTGGATGCCAATCTTGAGTTAATGCAATAACTTCGTAATCATTCATTTTGTCATTTATGAGTGAAACGATGCTGTCGCCATCGACTACAGCCAAGGCACCCCCAGGACAAAAGTCATTTTGAACATCTATTACAACAAGAGCGGTTTGCACAAAATATATCCTTGAGTTTTTCTGCCTACAGTTTTGTCGTGAACTTCGTCTTAGTGCAAGCGCAATTCAGACTGGATTTCAGTGATCTTGCCGTCAATAGTCGATGCAAACGGCCGTTCAATGTTGTATCTGTATTTTGTTGTTGATAATAAACTTATCAAATTGGTCACTAAAAGATGAATAATTATAGCTTAAAAAGTCGAATATGATGCGTCCGCGGTTTGAATTGCCATGTCTGAAAAACAGCGGTTGACTCATAAGGAAATTGATCTTCAGTGTCGGCTAAGTTTAAGCCGGACCGCAGCATTTGTAATACTTTATTTTGCTTTAACATGGTTCGCTTTATTATGGTGCATTGGCGATCGCGCTGGGATGTTTGCTTCTGGGTTTATAGCTTTAATATGTGTGGTAAATTTAACTATATTGAAGTTTTATCAAAATATTCTTGCCCGATCTGTTTGGCTTCTGAGCGCGACTATATCTACGGTTGTTGGCCTAGTCTTTACAGTTCCAACAACTGATGTGGATTTGTTATTTCTTCCCATATTGGCCATTCCATTTCTATCGTTTTCTTGGAAATTTGAGCGGGTAATTCTTATAGTCTTTTTGGTGATCCCGGTAATTTCTTGGCTAGTGGTGGCCAACTTCAATGTGATTGGAACGGCTGATGTTTTATTTGGTGCGCCGCTGCTTAATTCAGCACTTAATATTGATATAGCAAATTTTGGCCTGAGGTTGACCGTCGCATTACTTTTCTGTGCTTTGCTGTACTACTTCATAAAGTTGACTTCTGAAACTGAAAGCGAACTTTATTGGGCCGGTATTAAATCCGAAAATTCGACAAGAGCTAAAGGTGACTTCTTAGCTAATATGAGCCATGAAATCCGAACGCCGATGAGTGGCATCATTGGGATGATAGAAGTCATCGATACGTTAGATAATTCTGACGAACAAAAAAAGATGACGTCAATAATACGAAATGCAGCCTTTTCACTTTTGCAAATTATAAACAATATTCTTGATTTCAGTAAGATAGATGCTGGCAAAATGATCATAGAGAAAACTAAAACTGACCTACTGTCTGTTATTGAGGATGTCGTGATTACACAACAGCAGTTCTCTGATGATTGTGGCGTTAAACTGATTATATCAATCGATCCAAAGGTGCCCAGATGGGTGCTTGCGGATGCTGGTCGCCTGACACAGGTCTTGCTGAATGTTCTAAGTAACACGATCAACTTCTCCAACGCTGATCTCACCNGGAAGAATGGCGTGGCAAATTTTTCTGTTGANAAAGAGGAAAATAACTTTGTGAAATTCAAAATTCANGATCAGTGCATAGGCANGTCTGAAGATGNACTTAAAGNTTTAAATCAGCCANTCATGCACGGTGTGGCGTCAAGAACANGGAGGGTTAACGGCACNGCTCTGGNAATGGNGATTGCTCAGAAGCTGGTCGNACAAATGAATGGGAAAATTTCCANTGAAAGTGAANAGGGTCAGGGNACAACTGTAACCATNAATCTTCCGCTGCCAGAGGCTGATAGNGATGTCGAAAAAATTGATTTGAGCGGGCTGACCGTNGAATTGATAACTGAAGAAGGCGGGTTTGAAAATTNGACATTGGCTAAGACTCTGGAATCAATGGGCTTGTCGGTTTCTGAGACAANGGCTTCAAACTCGCTCGACAACTANNCCCCTCCAAAAAGTGATGAGATAATCTATATTTTACAGCCGCATAATCAGACCACAGCAGAGATTTGGCAGAAAAAGCTTCATGCTGACATAAAGGGCGCAAAATTAATTGTGCTTTCAGCTAATAGGTCGGATCATATGGGACAATTAATGCCGGATGTTTTCCGTATACAAATGTTCCCACTGCTCCCGTCAGATTTGAGAAAAGCTCTTGGTGTTCTGGCTGGTCTTCGAGCCCCAGATGTTCAAAATAAACAAAAAATTCTGAATGCCATCGCTTTAGATGGTGAAATTTCTATGCGCAGTGATAAGACAATTCTGCTTGTTGAAGATAATGCGGTCAATCGAATCGTCTTGTTACAACAACTGAAAATACTTGGATTTAGGGCGGATTTTGCCAAAAACGGGAAAGATGGATTTGATAAATGGGCCGCTGGAGATTATGATATAGTCCTATTAGATTGCCAAATGCCATTGGTGGATGGTTTCGAAATGGCTGCTATGATTAGATGCCGGGAGGAGGAAAAAAATTCTGGCCGAACGCCATTAATTGCAATTACTGCAAATGCCTCAAAAGGAGATACTGAAAAATGTCTAGCAAGCGGCATGGATTACTATATTTCCAAGCCGGTAGAAATTAAAGATTTAGAAGTGACCCTAAAGACCATACTAGAAATTAAAGCAGATTCTTATAACACTGGCGCAGGCGTTTTATAAAAACTCACCGAACCTTTCTCGTTCTATTTTTGATCGAACACCAAAAAAAGCGTCAGATAGAGGATAGTTTTTATTTTTAAAAAATTAAATTAGTTTACCGTGGCGGCAGTGATCCAATTACCAGCATATGATCCTGCGGGTACTTCTTTGACTATGACTTCTGGCGTTATAACCGGTTCTTCCATACCGCCGGGATTTTCTGTGCTTCTCAGATCTGCAACCGTTGATAGAAGAACGAGGTTTTAAGGTTTCTTTTTTATCATATGCGATAATTACTTACAGTTATATAGGTAAGCTCAATTAAAGTGAGTATGTGATACTCAAGTATAGTTACGGCCTGGAATATAGGCTTAATCTGATATAGAAAATTTGCTCTTAAATTATTAATACTTGGGTCCCTACTTTAGCTAGTTTGAATAGTTCAGATATATGTTCGTTGTAGAGCCCTATACAACCGTTAGATGATCTACGGCCAATTTTGCGTGTGTCATGAGTGCCATGAATACGATAAAATCTCCAGCTAAGATAAAGCGCATGAGTTCCAAGTGGATTATCTGGACCGGGGCCTATAAAACTAGGCCACTCTGGATTACGCTCTAGCATAGAGGGTGTTGGTCGCCAGCTTGGACCAACAATCTTTTGCGTAACCTGAGTTCTTCCCCGTCTGGTCAACTCTTCACTTAAAGGCACACTCGACGGGAATAGCTTGTATATGGTTTCATCTTCTGACCAATAATGCAAAGCTCTAGAAGAAATATCGACTAAGATTGCACCATTATTTAAATTAGAAAAATATGACGTCCACTCAAGCGCCCGGAAGCTGGAAACATTGTGACGCACAGTATTGGAGACTTCGCTTTCAAATTCAGTGGCAGCAGCTTCGGTTACATCTGTTTGTGCCATGCCTGGCAAAGCCAGCATAGAAATCCCAGTTGTGATAAAATGGCGCCGTGTTTGCAAGACCATATAATGCTCCGATAAATTAAATATACTAAACTCACGCTATAAAATAGTGCAGCAATGTCTCAATCTCTATTTAAACCCATGTT
>PBTA01000065.1 GCA_002726395.1 Methanobacteriota archaeon
CCTGTCGAATGGCTTTTAGAAAATCATGCCATCAATACTAATTGGTGTCTGATCCATGCAACTCATATGACCCAAGCAGAAACAATCGGGTTAGCTAAGACTGGTGCTGTGGTTGGCCTCTGCCCAATCACGGAAGCTAACCTAGGTGACGGTATATTTGAGGGTCCCACATTTATAAAAGAAAATGGGAAAATAGGCGTAGGATCCGATTCAAACATAAATATCTCGCTTACAGAAGAACTAAGGACCCTGGAATATTCTCAGCGATTAAGGGACCAGCAGCGCAACGTTATGATCCACACCGGGGGATCCGTTGGCGAGGCCCTTTATCTAGGAGCAGCAAGTGGTGGGGCCCAAGCGCTCGACCGCAAAGCTGGAAGCATTGCTCCCGGCAAACTCGCAGATCTCATGGCAGTCGATTCTTGCCATACGAACCTTTGTGCTTTGCGCAATGATCAGCTGATTGACGGACTTGTATTTGCGGCAAAAGATAATGTTATTACAGATGTCTGGTCAGCCGGACGCCATCAGGTAAGGGACGGAATACATATCGAAGAGAACAACATCCAAGCATCATATTTCAAGACCATTACAACTCTGAAAAAAAGACTAGGATAATGGTCCTTAATTTTCCCTCTGCTCTGTATTCCTTGTCTTCAAAAAAATCTAAGGTTGAATTAATTGAAACTGATCATACCAAAAAAATAACAGACCAAGGCAATATATAACATGACCGTTGCTCCAAAAATAAGCTATCTGGATATCAAAGAAATTGTCCTAAAACGTATCAAAAACTGTACGTGGGCTCCAGGAAGCATCATGCCTGGTGAGATTGAACTTGCAACAGAATTTGGTTGTGCTCGGGCAACCGTTAACAGGGCAATGCGGGAACTGGCAGAAGATGGTTACATTGATCGAAAGCGCAAAGCTGGCACACGGATTAAATCTTTTCCCACCAGAAAAGCAAAGTTTGTCATCCCAATCATCCGTGATGAGATTGAACTCACAGGTGCTACGTATCGCTATGCTCTGGTCAACCGAGAGTTTCGGGACCCGCCAGACTGGCTAAGAACACAAATGACCATACCACAAAACACACCTGTATTGCACCTTGTGTGTCTACATTACGCAGATAGTAAAGCGTTCCAATATGAAGATCGCTGGATTAATCTTAATGCAGCCCCTAAAGCAGTCGATCAGGACTTCGAAGAGATGGGCCCGAATGAATGGCTAATTAAGCAAGTGCCATTTTCTGATGCTGAGATCACATTTTCAACAATCAACGCAGATACACAAGTTGCTGACCTTTTGAATGTCACAGTTGGTACTGCATTGGTAACTCTGGAACGCATTACTTGGTTTACCAACGCACCTATAACATATACCAAGCTTTACTTTCATGCTGGTTATCAGATGACATCACGACTTTGATTTCAATCCAATTTCCATGATCCCACCTGCAAACTCAATTTCATATATGTTTTCGACACAGACAGCCTCAGACAGGAAAGTACTACCTACTAAATATGAGTGGGAATTTTGTACTTTCAAATGCATCGCCAGATTTTAAATTTTCATCTTCCAACCATTTTGCTACTCCCTGAGTTGGGTCATAGGTGGCGCCATCGGTAGCAAAGCGCACCGCATAACCACGCCTGCGGCGCGTAGAAGTTTCATTTCCCTTTGCAGAATGCACAATAAATCCGTCAAAAGCTAGCATATCGCCTGGCTGCAATGACCAAGATTTAATCTCATGTTTATCACGCTCTGCCTCAAAATCGGGCATTTCGTCATATTGCAAATCATCTGGCTTGATATACTCGACAAAAGCCCCAAGCTGATCAGTTAAAAAAGGATGGTATTTTTTTCCCCAACGATGTGAACCTGTAATAAACTCAAGGGCACCATTTCTTTCATCGACACAATCAAGCGCTATCCAGGTTGTAATGACAGGACCTATTATTGGCCAGTATGGCTGATCAGTATGCCAACCTGTTCGAGTTTTAGTTCCCACTTCCTTAACAAACATTTGATCAAAGACTAGTCGACTAGTCTTTGAGTTTACCAAGTCAGCAACTATTCTGCCAATTTCAGAATTATGACAAAAATCATTAAAACTTCCCGTTTGCATCCGCATATTTCGATTATCAAAATATCGTTTATTCTTCTTTAATTGAGTTTCTATGGCGTCTCGCAAATTTTCTATCCAATACGGACTCACTGCATTTCTAATAACGACTACGCCATTCTGAATGTATTCTTGTCGCAAGTTTCTGACATCTTTTTCTAATATATATCCAGTCATGAAGTTCCTTTCTTTCCAAAGGTTGCATTGACCTATTCTAAAAGCAAATTGATTATCAAAAAATTTGTGGCATGCTTTTTTGCAAACTGAGTATTTGTTTCAAATTCAATCAAGAAAACTGCGCTGTGCATAAGATACAATTTCGCTAATGCATTAGAGGAAACATTTCTAGGCGAAAGGTTTGCAAAGGCTACATTTAAAGAAAGCCACGACGATTTTTGAGTCCAAAAATCAAAATCGATCTACTTATCAAATGTTATAATACAAACTGGGGACATTGTGTCGATCTTAACAGCTGGAACTTAAATTAAATAAAAATTTTAAGCTTACGTTAACTTCTTTTTAAATTATTTACAGAGGCTTACTTTTGAAAATTACCGCTCAATTTTTTCACCGCTGAAGGAAGCTACCTAATGGTTTTTACCCGTTTAGATTATAGTTTTCGCAATTAAGCAGTTATATTAGACTATAATAGTCAGCAACTCTCAGTAAATCCATGACTATAAATTTTTAACCATGTTCTAATCTGCAAAAACATGAAGCCTTAATCGCTACATCAGCTCTACCCAATGCTAGTTCTAAATTCTGTGAAATCAGACTTAGTTCTGATTGCTTATTCTGCTTTTTTAAACATTCTACTAGCCCGTGTAAGCTCCAAACATTGTTTGGGTGGCGTCTAGCCCTTACAACTGAGCTGTCAAATCCGAGGTCTGCTCTATAAACAGCCTCTGCGCGCTGTACTTCACCTTGTTCTAAAAGGAGTGCTCCTAGCGCATGGCGAGCAGGCTGCATCCATCCCCAAGGTTCGTCATAAGGGAGAGAATCCTCATTCTCAATCGCTTTACGGAGGTGTTGAAAAGCGTCTTCGAAATTATTTCGTCTATATTCAATCTCACCAATCAACATAGAATCTGCAATTTTAAGTATATCAGTACATTTATTGTTAAACATCATCCGAGTTTTTGGAACTTTTTGAACTGCTGATTTAAACAGTTCCTGCTCAATAATTGCATCTGAAACATAGCCCAACGCTGCAAAGGCCATCGCTCTAGCATAACGATATATAGCTGTTGTTACTAGATATAAATCTGGATCAATTGGGGCCGGTAAATCAATAATCTTTTGCCATTTTCCAAATCGAATAAACGCATGATATTTCAGTCCATAATACCCCTCGAACAAATCTGCCATGGGAGGGCTCTTAATCCGGATCAACGACTCTGGAACGAGTTCATCAAATTCTTCCACAGCCTCAATTGCTGCGTGATACTGTCCTAAGAACATCGCGCCATACAATTTAAAATGTATGTTGTGTATAAGAGAGCTCGCGAACAGATTTAGAATTCCATCCCGCTTTATTACTTTTTTATCAGCCTCAATTGCCTCAGAATTTCGAGAAACAACATCATTGTAATTACCACATTGAAAATCAATGTGTGTTGGCATGTGAAGAAGATGTCCACAATCAGGGACTAAAGTTCGCATTAGGTCTCCAGCCTTAAGAGCCGCTTCTGGAGTCGGGGACATTTCCATAACATGAATATAATAATGCAAAATTCCCGCATGTGGATGAGTACCATTGAATGCAACGGTCTTAATGGCTTTTTCAAGCACCTCTTGAGCCTCGATAGTTGAGGCACCTGGCATTGGTAGTCCTGTATCTAAATCCCAAAGTTGCCAAGGAGTCCGAGACATTATAGCCTCTGCAAATAAGGCACAAACATCCGGATTGTCAGGGTAATTCTTATATATTTCTCTCATCGCTGCTGCGTAGTTATCAGTCCAAATTCTGAAATCATCTGGTGCCTCATCAGATGGGTGCCGTCTTGAAAGCGCATGGACAAGATCTTGTTCGAGAGAAGTTACGTTTTCACATAGCAACAAAGACTTTTGCGAAGCTTGAAAACATTCAACTAAAATATTTGGTAATTCTATTTCATCTAGCTGATGCCACATTCTGTTGTATTCAGGGCCTGCTGCATAAGCAACGCCCCACCAGCTCATTGCACAATTTGGATCTGCTTTAACGGATTCTTTGAAACAATACACGGCTTCTCCCCAATGGAAACCGTACGACCAGATTAGGCCTCTATCAAACCAAAGTTGAGCGTCTTGTGAGGATGTTGATATTTTATAGCTATATGTTCCTGTATCAAAGATATAACCCATGTCTTCCTGCACGATCCTTCCTGACAGTCAATATTAAAAATTGCTGCATACTTTGCACAAGCTTATATTAAATCTCTGTCAGAAATAAAATTATCAGCCTACCAGATCTTTCATATTTTTGATACGTCTATTTCAGCTGGAGTAAAAGTCCAATCTTCTGCTTCTGCCTCTCGTACCCACTGNGCCAACGGGGGNAAATTNCGCATATTATTGCAATANTTAATTATATCATTTGGTAACTTTATGTCATAAGTGATAANTCTATTNACCATGTGAGCNGACATAGCATCAGCAATGGTANAATTATCGAATAAAAANCCGCCTTTNCCACCAAANATATCAATTAGATTTTGCCAACGATCTATCAGATANTTTATACTTTCTGANNCATTATCATTTAGTCTGGTTCTTTTNACGCGCCTTCTAACATTGGTGTCTAAANAATAAATAATATGNCTTGGCGCACCAGGAAATGCTCCACCGGTTGCGTGCATTTCCGATGCAAATATTCTTGCTTGTGCTCTCTTATACAGATCTTCCGGCCAAAGCTGNTTAGATGGAAACAATTCATTGATAAATTCACAGATGGCCAAAGAATCCCATACTTTCACGTCATTGTGTAAAAGAACGGGTACGCGACCTGTTGGAGCATACTCAAGCATTTGTTCACGGGTATTGAGTTGTCCAAACCTTATAAGCTTTTCTTTAAAAGGCATTTTTACTTTTTTCATACAAAGCCATGGTGCTAGTGGCCATAAACTATAATTNTTATCAGCAATNACCAAAGTCGTNTCNNNCATAANGTTATCCATTTTCCAAGAAAGTAAATNCNCGTGTTTGAAGNCNATTATTCAACCAAACACCCCAACAGCTGCTCAACTGAAGTAAACATTGGAGAGTGACTGAAAGATGATTTTATTAATTTGAAATTCGGAAACATTTTGGTCATGTAAGCAATTACTTCTTCTATTTCGATTGTAACTGCGAACCTTCCTATGCAAGAAAAAATTCCGCCACCAAAGTTCAAATGAANCGGTTTTTCTGGGCGNTTTATATCAAAAACTTCTGGCTTCGGGAAATAGTTTGAATTCCAATGAGCGGCACCAATATTTGGGAAGACGGCCTCACCTTTTGGAATAAAAAATCCCGCAAGCTCAATATCTTCTAAAGTTTCCCTTGAAGTTGATAGAGACCTAGGATGGTAACGCATCACTTCTCTTAANGCCTGTGGTACTAAATTAGAGTTTTGTCCTAGTAATTTCCAAATTTNAGGCCGCGACGCNANTTCAATAATTGCTATTGCAATTTGATGGGAAGAATTATCCGTATTTGCTTCCGCCATCTTGACTACCCAATTACGTAATTCATCCTCACTGAGATCACCATTATCTGTAGCTCTAATCAGGTCAGACAATAGATCATNACCCAGAGCTTGTCTGCAAATTTTGATACGCTCATCGATATACTTAAGCAAATTTTCAAAACCCTTAGAAACTTCTTTAGACGTTTTGGGATCACGTGTATGAACTTGCTGAACAATATGTGATGTTATTGAGACAAAGTCTGCATCNTCTTGAGGGGCATTAATCCAATAACAATAAACCCTTGATGGTATTTTATCACAAAGCAGTTTGACCATATCAATTTCGCTGTTTTTTGGTAATTCNCTGAAGGTACTTTTAACAACATGCCTTATGTCATGTCTGAACCGTTCGGATCCTTGAGGACCCATTAACTTAGTAATTGGTATACGGAGCCTTCTGCGTGTCTCGCCACGATCNTGAAAAGAGATAGAATTCTTTTTGTAGTTTAGAGCTGGCCCCTCTTCTAGCCCTAAAACCTTCATCAACTTTGGATGACCTGTTCCAAGTCTTCTATCCAATATTGAGTCACGACAAAGATTATAATCGAGAATTTCAACACCCCTTTTGCTCTTTCCAACTTTTAACTGTTTTGACAGGCTAGCAAGGGTTTCTAAAGGTTTAGTTAAATACTCATTTGAATGGAAATCAATTATTGGTAAGTTGGACATACTCAGCATTTTGATGAACCCCATTAAATTTTTCTNATTAATNTTATAAGATTTCATGCTTGCAATAAAAAAGCTACCCCAACAAATAAANNCCAAAAAATATCCAAATTTTTATTTTCAAANCTTATTTCTTTTTAAGATATAAAGTNATGATTTACCCNAAAGNATANTANTGTTTGCCAGNGGAGGCTCCCANTTAATAGTTAGGGATTAAAATGAGACAAAACATCAAAATTGTATTGGTTCCGGGGTTNTCCTATTTATCATTGGGTGCAATCTTAGAGCCACTCCATACACTTAAAAAATTAAGTCCTGANTTATTNATTCAATACGAATTAATCTCAATCTCTGGAGNACCNATTTTTTCTGAGTCGGGANTAAGTATAAATTGCCNAACACAACTNCANGAAGCTATAAAAGACATCCGCAGAAAAACGCAAACCTCAGTAGTATTTTTATGTTGTGGTTTAAAAACACCTTTTACCGTCCAAAGTTTGTTAAAAAGAATTTTACGCATATGCAACCAGCACAGAATTCCAACATTTGGCGTTGGAGCTGCAGGTTGGAAGATGGCAGGTTCAGGAATACTTTCTGGAGGCGAAGGTACTGTTCATTGGACAACCCTAGCTGCTTTTAAGGAAATGAACCAAGACATTTTGACCAGAGATGCATTGTTCGTTTCATCTGATCATATGACGAGCAGTCCAGGCGAAGCTGCAGCATTAGATATGACTATAAGTTTTATACAAAAGGAATATTCGCAAGAATGTGCTGATCAGGTTTGCGACCATTTAATGATAACGTTCACCAGAAATGGAGACCTAGAACAACCAAAAAGTAATGCGCAAAGATTACGAGACGTTCCAAGAAGCCTACAGAAAGTGCTCTCGTTAATGGAAGGACATTTAGAAAATCCAATTACTCTAAAATCAATTTCAGAGACGGTCGGTTTATCTTTGCGGCAAATAGAAAGGTTATTTTCCACACATTTCAACAAATCCCCAAAGCAGTATTACATAGCAAGGAGATTACTTCATGCACGACAATTAATCGAACATACCTCACTCTCAATTTTGGAGATATCAATTGTCAGTGGTTTTACAAGTAGGCAGATCTTCTCAAAATATTATAAAAAGGAATTTGGTTATTCACCCCTAGACACGCGACGCGCCAGATGAATTATAAATTGCAACAATTGAACTTGAGTTTTGCGTAATACTGTGATCCCTTCAATTAAGTTATTTTCTTGGTTTACTCATGTCCTA
>PBTA01000019.1 GCA_002726395.1 Methanobacteriota archaeon
GGTATTTGATCCATTATGAACATAGCTAAATGTTCCATTAGCATTCAGTGTTAGAGTACCATTAGTGGGAGAGCTAACACCAATTGCTGTTAAGGAATCACCTTCAGCATCTGTATCATTTGCAAGAAGCGTAGAGGAACCGGTAGTGGTCAAAGTCACTGTTCCACCCTCATCTAAAGTAATTGTATCACTAACAGTTAGCGGAGGATCATTAATTGGATTTATGGTAATGGTAATGGTTACCGTATCACCATATAATTCACCATCAAACACCCTGTATAAGAATGTGTCAGTTGTTGTCTCTGATCCATCATGAACATAGTTAAATGTTCCATCAGGATTAAGTGTTAGGGTACCGTTAGTGGGAGAAGTTACACCAATGGCGGTTATGCTGTCCCCATTTAGATCATAATCATTATCCAAAAGTGTTGTAGAAGCTTGAGATGTTAGTGTTACTGTTCCAGATTCATTTACTAGAAGGGTATCCGAGACTGTCTCTGGTGCAATACTTATTGTTAACGTTGCTTGTGTCGAAGTAGTTGTAGTTGCACCACAAAAATTTGAAATTAAAACTCTGTACAAATATCCATTATAACTTGCCAGTGTTGGTGAAATTTGCAAAGTAGGTGAGTTAATTCCAGTATAATTAGATCCCCCACCATTAGTAACATTAACCCAATTTAAAGGATTGTTAGACGAAGATGCAAATTGCCATTGGTAGGTTAGGGAGGTGGAGGCAGATGTTGCTGTAACAGTAAATGAAGAAATTAGGTTTTCCACCACAGTTACACTAACCGGATGTGATATAATTGAAATTGTAGGTAACTCTTTAAAATCCTTTATTCCATTAGCATCCAAATCGTTTATTAATGTTGTATTTGAGGCACTTAAATATGCATTTGATCCGTAAATAAAACTATTACCATTTCCGTCACGTATTACCGTTCCTGATGCGGTAACCGTAATTGGATTTGAGGCTCCAAGTATACCATCACTATTTTGATCTTGAAGACCTGCTTCAAAAACATCATAACATTGATCCCCGTCTGAATCTAAATCCTTACTATTTAAAATTCCGTCTCCATCAATATCATTATTTGAACCTCGACTATCTTCAAAAGTGTCAAGTAGACCATCATTATCATCATCAAAATCTAAATAATCATAAACCCCATCATTATCATTATCTCTAGTTGATGTAATAATTATGGTTACAGTTACAGTATTACCATCAAGGTTTGAATCATTAGATTTGTAGCTGAATAAGTCTTGATCTACAGCTGAACCATTGTGGGTATAACTGAATGTGCCATTAGCATTTAGAGTTATATTTCCATTTGTTGGCCCTTTGACCAAGATTGCTGTCAAATTATCTTCCTCAACATCTGTGTCATTGTCCAAAAGAGAGGAGCTTCCAGTAGAAGTTATATTTATTGTCCCTGAGTCAGCTACAATGATGGTGTCGGTTACAGTCGCAGGAGCATCATTAACAGGTGTAATATTTATTGTAACTGTTGCTGTATTCCCATAAACTAATCCATCATAAGCTCGGTAGAGGAATGTATCTGATGTTGTTTCTGATCCGTCGTGAGTGTATATAAAAGTACCATTACTGTTTAATGTTAATGTTCCATATGTCGGACTTCTAACAAGGGAAGCAGAAGGAATAGCACCCTCGGGATCATTGTCATTGATCAATAAGTTCTGTCCACCACCAAATAATTCATTTGTGGAATTTCCTTCGTTAACTACAAGTGTATCAGGGTTGGTAATTGGGGGAAGATTAACTTGTAAAGTTACAGTTGCAATAGACCCGTTAAGACTACCATCATTGGGTCTATATGTAAATGAATCAGCTGAGGCAGTAGAGGTTCCGCTATGAGTATATATGAAGGTTCCGTCCGAATTTAAAGTTATTGTTCCATGGGTTGGAGAACTCACTAGGGTTGCAGCTAGACTATCTCCCTCTGCATCTGTATCATTGGAAACAAGTAAGCTAGATCCTGTTGAGGTTATTGAAACTGTTCCTCCAAAGGCTACATTCGCAGAATCATTTACCCCAACTGGGGCATCGTTAGTTGGAGAAATATTTATTGTTACTGTAACTGTATTTCCATCTGAAGTTCCATCATTAGATTTATAACTGAAAGTATCTGAGGTAACTTCACTTCCATTTTGGACATAGCTAAATGTACCATTCGCATCTAATGTGAGATTACCGNAGGATGGACCATTAACTAATATGGCTGTTAAGCTATCTCCTTCAATATCTATATCATTATTTAATAGAGTATTAGAGCCTGTTGATGTAAGAGTAACAGTTCCCGCTTCATCCACTTGCAGAGTATCTGAGACTGTAATTGGTGGATCACTGACAGGGTTTATGTTAATTGTTACTGTTACAATATTACTAGATGCTAAACCATCATTTACTCTATATGAAAATGTGTCAGTTGTTGTCTCAGAACCATCATGAATATAACTAAAAGTTCCGCTTGATGTAAATGTCAAGCTACCATTAGATACATCATTAACTATACTTGAAGTTAAATTATCCCCTTCAGCATCCGTATCATTTGAAATTACAGATGATGCGGTAGTTGTTGTTAAGGAAACAGTTCCTCCCTCATTTACTTGAATTATATCAGTAATAGCTTGAGGTGGGTCATTTACCTGAGTAATTGNAATATTAACTGTAGTATTTAAACCGTTGGCAAANCCATCATTNGGCGCATAAATAAATTGGTCAGAAAAATTCTCTGATCCGTCATGGGTGTAGATAAATGTTCCATTAGNATTTAATGTTAATGTTCCAAAACTTGGATTTGTTATCAGAACTGCAGTTAAAGGGTCGTTATCAGCGTCTGTGTCATTAGTTAAAACATTATTTCCACCTCCAAGAAGCTCCGTTGTTGATTGCCCTTCGTTTACAACTATTTGATCTGAATTTCCGACTGGAAGCTCACTGAAAGATATGGTTACCGAAGTAGCTGCGCTATAGTCTGTTCCATCAAAAACTTTATATTTAAAGATATCAGTTGTGGATGTTGAAGTTCCATTATGTGTATAGGCGAAAGTACCGTNTGCATTAAGTGTTACTGAACCGTGAACAGGAGATTGAACAACGGTTGTGCTCATTGTTAGTGAATCATTTTCTGCATCAGTATCATTTCCAATTAATGTATTACTTCCAACGGTAGTAAGTGTNACNGTTCCTCCTGAAACTCCAATAANAAAATCCTCAATNCCAATAGGAGGGTCATTAATTGGACTAATTTGTATTGTTACAGTGACGGTATTGCCATCTGCAGTTCCATCATTTGCTTTNTATGTAAATGTATCGGTAGTNGTTTCTGAACCATTATGGATATACTGGAATGTTCCATTAGTGTTCAATGATAAAGATCCGTTAGCAGGAGAATTTACTATTACAGCACTCAATATATCCCCATCTATATCTGAATCATTGTCAAGTAAAGTAGATGACCCGGAGTTTGTTAATGTAACTGTTCCAGCTTCATCAACTAATAGGGTATCGCTCACTGTTAAAGGCAGGTCATTAATAGGATTTAAATTAATTAGGAAACTATCATTTGTATTACAGTAATCCCCAATTTTTGTCAATCCAAATCTCTGAGCAAAATAATTATAGTTGGCCTTAATTTCATCGGCATTTAATACCCTATCATACAATAAAACTACAGGGATATAACCATCAAAATAGTTGCCGTTGCTATGTGAGCCAATCTTAACATGAGTTGGACCAGTAAATTCAGTTGTACTAGCATTTGTAGCAACTTCAGCTCCATTATAATACATTTTCCAACCGTCAACATTGCTAAATGATACGGCACTAAAATGCCAATTATTTAAAATAGAATTTCCNCTATTAGGTTGGTAACGAATTGTCTCCCANGAAACATTTCCGTGACCGGCAAAGATCTCGTTNTTTCGATNTCTCATCCANAGNGNNTGNNCTNGTCCANNGNCTCCNCNTATAATATTTTNAGTTGCTGATCTNGGGTAGAAAAANNCTAATTTTGTATACTGACTTCTATTAATTAAGTNATTTCTTTCGGCTTTATCATCNNCTTCNTCAAAATTNATNACCCCTCCNTTAATATTNGCATNATAAGANGGNTTCCCATANANGGTGAAATCATTNTNATTACCACTTAANTCGTNCCATGTACTACCTGAACCAGAATATGAATCTGGATTACCNGCNTCCAAATAGAGGGTTAATCCATTCTTGATGGGGGGAGTGTATCCATCATCGGCAAAAACAGTAACTGTTGTAGTTCCATTTTGGTTTGGAAGTGGCTGATANGTAATAGTCGTTCCNGAGAGGGAAACAGAAACTATTGAAGAATTTGTATTTGAAATGGTATAAGTTAGTGTCTGNCCATCAGCATCATCAAAGACTGAACTTATATCTATTGTTGAAATTGAAGAATCCTCATTAACTGTNATATCTGTTATTGGATTAACAATCTCAGGGCAAGTATTTGTTGCATTTACTGATAACAAGGCTGCGTCAGAGTAGACCGTATTTCCACAAAAGGGAATAATAGCAACTCTAAATTGATGTTGATCCTGAGATGTTAGAATATTTAAAACATTCAGAGTTGGTGAATTAACATTAGTAAAAGATGCGTTTTCATTGATATTAGTCCAAGTTGTNCCGGAGTTAGTTGAACTTTGCCATTGCAGNTCAAAAGTTGTAAAAAATGATACAGATGTTGTAAANGTTCTNCTCTCTCCTGCNAGAACAGATATTGATAAAGGTTGAAGAACTACCTCTGGCCTTGTTACTTCTAGAAAATCATAAACACCATTATTATTTCGNTCTACAGGTGGGGAGCTGTATGCGTTAACACCCTCAACAAAANTAACTCCCANTGAGTCCTCTAANACTTTCCCTGTTGAAGATACNCTCAGTGCACCNGAGTCATAGAAAACTGCCTTACCTGCAATGGGGNATGCATCATTGTTGAAGTTTGCACCTATAANAATTNTACTACCTGAGTTNCTTGTATCNANTGANTANCCNANTTGNTCACCTGNTTGAGANCCAACAATATCCTGTGCTACTTGANTCCANTGNNCATTTNNATATTGGAATGATTGAACATATCCAGTATTAAAGTCTTTNCCATATNCACCAATAGANAAATACCTACCATTCTGATTTAANTCAATTGAATATCCATAATATGCATAATCACTATCACCATACAAGTCAGCTCCAATTTGATTCCATCTAATTCCATTAAAACTGTAAGTTCTAACNAGGCCACCTTCAGTATACTGGTTACTATTATTTTGTGATGATACTGCTACAGTATCCCCGTTTCCATCTATTGAAACATCCCAGCCAAAATAATCTCCTGCTGCATCTCCTTCAAGATCTCCTCCTAATTGATTCCAAGTAGAGCCATTAAATTTATAAACTCTAGCATGTCCTGCATTTGCNGCCACTCCATCGTTTTGATTAGCACCTACAATAATTGTTTCTCCTGCATCATTTATGTCAACTGACCTTCCAAATAAATCTCCAGAATTTTCACCTTGGATACTCTGACCCAGTTGAACCCAGTTTTGAGCTTGTTTTCTAAAAACTCTAACTTGACCAATATCATTTTGAGATCCATCTCCGTCGTTTTGATAAGCTCCTACGACTATTGTATTTCCTGATTTGTTTATGGCAACTGAAGATCCAAAACCGTCCCCTGCAGCTAGACCATTTATTGATCCAATTAGAGTCCAGGTTGAAGAGCCAGAGTTATAATCAAAAATCTTAACATTTCCTGAGAACTGTCCGTTACTACTGTTTTTCGGCGCACCAACAATAAGTCTACTCCCTACATCATCTAAATCCAATGAACTTCCAAATAGTTCGNNACTAGAGGATCCATCTATATCAGNCCCTAATTGAACCCAAGCTCCTGACTGGAACTGGTAAGCTCTTACATGACCTGAGTCTGNACCATTACCATCATTTTGGTAGGCACTAACTGCAACAACATTTCCTGCACCGTTTACAGAAGAGGAGTAGCCAAACTGATCTGCTTGAGCTTCCCCAGTAAGGGCGTTTCCAGTGAGAGAAAACGAAATACTTGTAGTTCCTATAATTCCATCGTTGTCAGGATCCTCAAATCCAGCTTCAATTACATCATAACACCCATCGCCGTCAGCATCTAAATCGAAGTGGTTTTCAATACCATCATTATCTGTATCTTGACTTGATCCTAGACCAACGTACGATACACCACCAACATTATAAGTGTTAAATACTGCGCCCTCGTCTGTATCGATAATTCCATCATTGTCGTCGTCTAAGTCAGCATTATCTCCAATTGAGTCACCATCATTATCATACTGTTCTGCAGGATCTAATGGGAATTCATCAAAAGTATCGGTTACACCATCATTATCATCATCATCGTCACTAGTATCATCAATTCCATCTCCATCGGCATCAGCGGTTTTGTTCGGGTCACAAGGGAAGGCATCTACATTATCATTTACCCCATCATCATCACTATCCACATCGAATGGGTCTAAACAATTTACCGATGTTGTTGAACTGGATTGGCCACTTATCTCATAAACATCTGACAGTCCATCATTATCATCATCGGGATCAGTGACATCNGGATCACCGTCTTCATCGAAATCAGGTAAAACATTTATTGTAGTAATTGAACTGATTACAGAGTATGCACTGTTACATCCTCCATAAATTACAAGTCTATAATTTTCTCCGTCAATTGAATTGATAGCTGGATCAATCAGTAAGAAAGGTGAAGTCACATTACTGTAAGGAATAGAATTTGTAAGATTAATATAGTTAAGTGGATNTGNAGGTGTACTTTTCTGCCACTGATAAGTTACTGTTCCAACTGCTGAAATATTAGGTGTAATCGTTACAGGATAATTAACTGCAACATTTGTTATTGATGAAATACCAGTTATTGATATTGGTGGAACCTCCAGGAAATCTTTTATATTATTTGAATTGGCATCAAGAATAGTACTTGGATTAGTTATGGACCTATATAGGTTTACTCCTTGATTATATGCNGTACCTACTGCATCAGAAANAACCGTACCCGAGGCTGAAACAGACAGCTCACTTCCTAGAATTAAAATCCTACCAGCATTACTAAGTCCTGGTGGATTAAAATATGGCTCCGATGCGGCGTAAATATTTCCTGAGGCAGATAAGGCTAGTGAAGCGCCAAACTCATCATCGAAATCATAATCACTAATTTGAGTCCAACTACCAGAGGTAAACTCATAGAGTTTAACTGAGCCTGTAGATCGGGCAGCTCCCACACCGATTATATTTCCTTGTTCNTTAAAATCAATTGCTGAGCCACTATTTGAATCACCATAAATAGATGCACTATTGGACTGAGTTCCATGAACTGACCATGAGCCTCCAGATTCCTGGTATATTTTAATTCTTCTATTGTTTCGATCGCCCTCTGAAAATGCTACGCGATCTCCCGCTCCATTTATGGCAACTGTTCCATAGTAATCACTAGTTTCATAACCTCCCAAATCATTACCAACTTGAGTCCATGATGAGGATCCGGATGGCGAATACTGATAAACCCTCATGGTTCCTCCATTTAACATTACCTGGTCATCCCTTGGGGCTGAGGCGACAAACCTATCTCCTGCTTTATTCATTTTTACCCCAAAGCCAAAGTAACCACTGTCTTGTTTTCCGATAACCTGGCCAAGGTTATTCCATGCATTAGTAGTAGCATTGTATTGATAGACAATGACAGATCCCCTATCTGTTCCCCCATCATCATCTAGCAGAACACCAATGGCTATTCGATTTCCTTGGTGGTTAAGTGATATGGAATTGCCGAAATAGTCATTATCATTACTACCTGATATTGGGCTTGCTCCAAGAAGTGCCCATTGGGAAGAACTCTGGTTATACTGATATATATAAACAGACCCCTTGTTGCTTCCTCCACCTATCTCGCTGTAAGGAGCACTGATTGCAACAATGTCTCCCGCTCCATTTATTGATACTGTTTGACCAAAATAATCTCCGGCTACTGCTCCATGGAATTCTCCAATCATAGTCCATGAAGCGGTCCCCGAGGGAGTTCTTCGATACACTGCTGCGTAACCACTGTCGTTTCCAGCGGTNCCGTCATGTCTTTGCGCACCGTAAATTACCGTGTGGCCATCCGAAGATATATCAACGCCTTGACCTGTAAAATTTGGATCTGTAATATATGAGTATGCGATTCCCGCATATACATTTCCTNNTTGAATNTGATTTATGAAATTATANGANGATGANTCNGAAATATTTCTACTAACACCCACTATTCCNTCCCCATCTGGATCAGAATATCCTGCCTCAANAACATCAAAACAGCCATCNNCATCNGAGTCTAAATCTNTACTATTTACAATCCCATCTCCATCTATGTCATTACTAGCTCCTGCCGTATCTTCATAGGTGTCTAAAATACCATCATTATCATCATCAAGGTCAGCATTATCTCCTATACCATCTCTATCATTATCACCAGATTCAGATGGATCACACGGAAATATATCATTGCCGTCAGCAACTCCATCGTTGTCATCATCGGTGTCTAAATTATTTCCTATTCCATCCCCGTCGCAATCCCCCGATTCAGCTCCATTACATGGGAATAAATCCTCACTATCATTTATTCCGTCATTATCAGAGTCGGGATCCAATGGATCTAAACATGTGACAGCAGTTGTTGTGCTTGATTGAGCGCTCAACTCATAAACATCAGTGAGTCCATCATTATCATCATCTGGGTCAGTTATATCTGGATCTCCATCGCCATCTGTGTCAACTTGAACAGTAAGAGTTATTTGAGTGGAAGTTACTGTATAAGCTCCACAGCTATTGGTTAAAAGTACACGGTATTGATACCCATTAAAACTTAATAGTGTTGGAGATAGGGTTAATGTAGCTGAGCTACTACCAGAGTAGGATTCAGAATTAGAAATATTTGTCCACGTTGTAGCAGTAACAGATGTTGCGCTTTGCCACTGGTAAGTAAATGATGTAGCGGCGGATGTGGCCGTAACTGTAAATGACGAGCTTGTATTTTGAGCCACAGATATGGGTTGCGGTTGACCGCTAATATTTATGGCTGGCACCTCGAGAAAATCTTTGGTGTTGTTTGAATCTAAGTCTGGGATAGAAGCTGAGTTTGTAGAAGACAAATAAGCATTGGTTCCTGGGGTAAAGGTTGTGCTGCTATCTGATATAATCGTTCCAGAGGAAGAAATGGACACCCCTTGACCTCCAATTATCAGTATTCTACCCGCGTTACTAAGCCCTGGAGGATCATACTCTGGTTCAGCTGCTGCATAGATATTACCTTGGGCAGATAACGCTATTGATATACCAAATTTGTCATCGTAATCCCGGGTCTCTCCTTTTTGTGTCCAACTACCTGAGGTAAATTCATAAAGTTTAACAGAGCCTTCCCCAAAGGCACCTACACCAATAATATTACCTTCTTCATTAAAATCAATGCTTCTGGCTTGACTATCTCCATAGATAGAAGCACCATTAGTTTGAGTACCATGAAGGGACCAATTACCACTCGTTTCCTGGTAAATCATTATCCTTCGGGGGTCCCCAGTGTAATTATCACCAAAGGCAACTCTGTCTCCCGCACCGTTAATAGCAACTGTTCCATAATATTCATTAGATGAATATCCCCCCATATCGTTCCCTACTTTGGTCCAAGTAGTACCGCCACTGTACTGGTATACCCTCATAGTACCTGAATTACTTCCATTCGTATTATCTAAAATGGCGGAGGCGACAAACCTGCTTCCTGATTTATTCATTTTAAGGCCAAAGCCAAAGTATGTGGTTGCCCCACCAGGCCCACTAATCTGTCCAATTGAATCCCATTGGCTTGTATTAGAGTTGTATTGATAAACTTTAACAGACCCTGAATTACTCCCATTATCATCATCAAACCAGCTGCCTACAGCCACTCTTGTTCCATCGTAATTTAGGGATACAGAAACTCCAAATCGATCATCGTTTCCGTCACCTGAAAGAGTGCTTCCCAACTGAGTCCAGCTATCCGCATTAGAATTATACTGATAGATATAAACTGCACCTCTGTCAGTTCCACCATTGGGCTCATCACGGGACGCCCCAACAGCAATAATATCTCCATTACCATTTATGGACACGGATCTTCCAAAAGCATCTTCAGAACTATTACCATAAAAGTCACCGATTAAAGTCCAAGATGAGGCTCCCGTTGGGGTTCTTTTATAAACAGCGGCAAGACCACTGTTAGATCCAGGTGAGCCGTCATACCATCTAGCGCCATATATTACAGTATTACCATCGGCAGAAATATCCACGGCTTGTCCGTTATCCCAATTCTCTGAATTACCTGTCCCATGGGGAGATTGTCCTACCCTCTCCTCATTCTGTGAACCGTTTATAAAGTTATATGAAGAGGAGTCAGAAAGATCGAATCCTCCATTTTCACCGAGCATGCCGTCTCCATCTGGATCAGACAATCCCGCTTCAGTAACATCATAGCAACCATCTCCATCGGAGTCTAAATCTTTACTGTTTACAATTCCATCATTATCTATATCATCGTTTTCCCCCGCGGCCGTATCTTCATAGACGTCTAAAATACCATCATTGTCATCATCGATGTCATACCCATCACCAACCCCATCACCATCGGTATCAGCAAACTGAGTAGGGTCACATGGATAAAGATCATTAACATCTAATACCCCATCATTATCATCATCAGTATCTGTATTATTACCAATGCCATCATTATCACAATCCACGGTTTCAGAGGCATCACAAGGCAGAGCATCCTGCCCATCAATTACACCATCATCGTCAGAATCGGCGTCCCTAGGATCTAAACAAGTTACAGCAGTAGTGGTGCTGGATTGAGCACTTATTTCGTAAACATCACTCAGCCCATCATTATCATCATCTGGGTCGGTAATGTCTGGATCCCCGTCACCATCAAAATCAGCTAGTAGATCTATTGTTGTTACTGAACTTATTTTTGAGTAAGCAAAATCACAACCAGCTGAAACTACAAGTCTGTACTTATCACCATCAATCGAACTTGCCGTTGGACTTATTGTCAGTGAGCTAGATGTTACATTACTATGTGGGGAGGTATTGGTTAAGTCTGTAAAATTATTAGGGTCAGCTTGTGTACTTTTTTGCCACTGGAACGTTAAGGTATGAATACTTGTAACACTCGCGGTGATAGTAACGTTATAATTGATTGCTACACCTGTAACTGAAGGTATTCCTGTTATGCTAATCTCAGGCACTTCAAGAAAATCTTTAACATTGTTGCTGTCTGCATCGGTTATACTTGCCACATTAGTGGGAGAGAGGTATGCATCGGT
>PBTA01000066.1 GCA_002726395.1 Methanobacteriota archaeon
AACTGCTGCGGACTTGTCGGTTTCCCTTCGGCTACGCGGATCAACCGCTTAACCTCGCCAATGATCAAGACTCCCTGGGGCATTTTTCTAAACGCACGAATGGACGCTGCTCATATCATCGCTTTCACGCCCATTCAGCCTGTACCCAACTGGTTTCACGTACTTTTCACATCCCGCTAAGGATACTTTTCAGCTTTCACTCACGTTACTTGTAAACTATCGGTCTCTAGTTATATTTAGGATTGGAAGTATTTGCCTCCCACATTCACACGCGATTTCCAACGCATGCTACTCTTTGACAGTCACGTGGTCATATCATGTACGGTTACGGGACTTTCACCCTCTATGGCTGTGCCGTTCCAGGCAACTTCACCTTCCATGACTTAGACGATAGACTGACAACCACATCTCCCTCACTTTCGTTTCGGGATTCGGCTTGTCCTGATCCGTGTTCATTCGCCACTACTAACGGAATCTCTTTTGATTTCATTTCCTCCTCCTACTAAGATGCTTCAATTCGGAGGGTTCCCTATCGCATCGCGATTGACGCCGGAGCGTCAGGAAGTCCCATTCGGCCATCTGCGGATCCATGGTATACATGCACCTCCCCGCAGCTTATCGCAGCTTGTCACGACCTTCTTCGGCACTCGAGCCGAGCGATCCCCCAGTTGGGTTGTAGCATCACATGTATGTATTCCACACCATGCGAGTAACCCTTCGGTATCTAATTCATGCCAATTCGGCTTCCTCAGAAGACCAACTCCTCTAGGATGGTCCCCCTCAGCCCTTCCCCCGACATAGGCATGCCAAGGTGCTAAGCAAGCAACCGACCTACCCCCTGTATATGAATAAATCGGTTTGGCCGAACCAATTTACTAGGTAAAAAATAGTTTAGTACACTGTTTAGGAAGTGATTGGAAAATACCCTTGTTAACGCCAAAATCAAAGTAAACGAGCCAAATTCTCATCGACAACGGGATTACCACGGTACTGAGCAAGTATTACTTTGGCGTTGACACTTTGCCCCAAACTGACTAAAGCCGCCGCATGCAAATTAGCACCCTCAACAGAATTAGTGTTTTTCTCATTGTGAACTTCAATGATTTTCAGCGCTTTTTCTGAGCGTCCGCTCACCAGTAATGCGTGTGCTAGATTTAACAGTATCAATGACTCATCTGGATTGCTTTTTGCCGCCTCTCTCAAAGCCAAGATTGCTGATTCAAATTGCGAGGCGGCTAGCATCTGAGTTGACTGATCTGAATCCTTTGCCATCTCAATAGCACGCTGTAATAATGCTAAACCATAGTTGTTGTAAACTGCCGAATCACCTGGCATCCTAGAGGCAATACGTTGGAATTTTATCGCTGCATCTGACCAAGAGCCTTTAGCAATAGCAAAATATCCTGCATCTAAGTCTTCACGACATTCAGGGTTGTTTGATAAATCAACATCCATTGCTCGAGCAGAATGAAGCTCTAGGGACATAGACTCACCAGTAAATTGAGAGTCTGCAGCATTATTTGCTGGATAACCGGCAATGTTGTCATGCTGATAAACCAGCACATCTTCTTCAGNTNCGTGGACCACTTCGACTATTTTAGATGATTCAGCATAAATTTCTGCCATGTCTGTCTCAGCAGCATAAATTTTCCATTCATCTGGTATTTCGATTAATTCTTCTNCAGGGGTTTCGACGAAATCAGGCAGTGCCGTAGTTGCCGATAATTGATCCATATCATCAGGCTTATCTTCNACTATAGCGGTGATTCTTAACATATCTGGGCGAGTTATTACGACCTCAGGAATTTCCTCCTGNTTATGCAAATCAGTTGATGTACCAANTTCAAGGTTAGTTGTTTCGATTTGGTTTTCTTCGACCAACCCCCCATAGTCTGTGGAATGTTCAAACGGAATACCTTCTGCGTGACTGCCAATACCGAATGGCAATCTAGACTCTGAAATNTTTGACTCACCTTGGAAGCCAAATGGTAAATCGCTGGAATTACTTGTNGGCTCAAGAGGTATAGTATTAGAATCCCCATCACGTTGTGAACCTTCTAATTCATGCCATGAATCTGCAGCATCATCAAGACCTGGTATTTCTGTTGGTAATGCTTCTTCAACGTCATCGTTGGCCGTCAAGTCAACTAAGTTTTGACTACCACAAGCAGGACAAGATACTGCATTTAGCGAAAGTAAACCACATATGGTGCACTCTAACATAACTTAGCCCCGCNCANACCAAACAGGCTTGGGCTTTCAACTAANCGCTTAGAAGATGAANAAAAGGTCTATTCTGCCTCGGATGCGCCGGAGACTGCAGNCTTNACCTGCTGAATTTTCTTGCCGGCAAAATCTTTTAGTTCATCATAATCATTATCCACTAATGAGTCTGCGAAACTTTTACCCTTTGATTTACCACGATAGACTTGGTAAATAATACCGATTAGCGAGATACCAACTAGTACTAATTTCCACAGCATTCCCCCGCCTCCAACAGCGTAAACTAGAACCATATACAAAGAAATAATTGCCGTGGTTAGCAACATCATTGGGAACCCTGCTCTGAAGAATTCGTTAAATGATACAGGATAACCTGCTTCTTCCGACATACCAGCCATAACTACGTTGGCTGAGGCACCAATTAGAGTACCATTACCACCTAAACAGGCACCGAATGCTAATGCCCAAATTAGTGGACCTAAATCCACGTTGGCTCCTTGNGAAATTTGTAAAACAATAGGAATCATTGTTGCAGTATAAGGAATATTATCGATGAATGCTGAGGCTATGGCAGAAACCCATAGTAGAATTAGCATTGCTGCAGTAAGCCGAATGATTCCATCTTCACCTTGAGGGAACCAAACAATTGCTTGTTCTACATATTCTCCAATCCANTTGATAACTCCCATATATTGGAGTGAATGTACNAATACGAATAATCCGGCGAAGAACAGTAATGTTGTCCACTCAACCTCTTCAAGGGGTTCATCTAAATCGTGTCGATTAGTTGCCAGCAACATGAACACAGCACCACCAAGAGCAATCCAAGAAACGGGCATGTGAGTTATTGGATGAAGGAAAAAGCCGAGAATTACCAAACCAAGTATTATGCCACTGGTGGTTAACATCTTGGAATCCTTGATTCCATACTTTGATTCTAGTTCTGCGACATCCCTGATACGCTTACCTGAAAATTCATCGCGATACATCCACTTTAGCAACATAAATGCAGGCACCACAGTCATCAAGATACCAGGAGCCATTTCTATAATAAAATCATTGAAGTTGACACCATCTTTAGCCAAATCTGCATATTTACCGTTTTCTGCAGATGCGATAGCTGATTCAGAGAGACCAGATCCAATCATAATATTTGGCGGATCGCCAATCATAGTTGCAGCACCGCCAATGTTAGAAAATAATACCTCTGCAATCAGCAACGGTACTGGTTGTAAATCCAATACTTTAGCCAGCTGAATGGTGACCGGAGTTAGTAGAAGGATAGTAGTAACATTGTCCAAAAATGCTGAAAGTATTGCAGTAACAACACATAAAATAACTACTAATGACCATATGGAGCCTTCGCTTTTCTTGTAAGCCTCAACGGCAAACCATTCGAATACACCGGTGTGCGATATCACGCCAACCATCACCATCATACCGAGTAATAATCCGATTGTTTCCCAATCGATCATCGTAGTAACTGCTTTCAAACTTAACGCTGATTGATCGGTAAAGAAATTTAGCGCAACAACCGCCGCCAATCCACCCAGAGCTGCGGCAAGAGTCCTATGCACTGTTTCGAAAATAATCAATACATAAACTACGATTAAAATCGATAGCCCAACCCAAATTGCCCAATTTTCCAAGCCGTCTTTAATGGTTAANTCAAGATGAACGTCATCACCGCCACCAGCAGCGTTTGTATGNCCCATTATTGAGAGACAGCCAACTACTAGTAAAAGAGTGAAAGCAATTCTCCTGGAGTGACTTTTCTTGTCAACTAGATTAAACATAATACATCCCTTAGGCGTTGCGAACATCATTCAATCTTTGAGGGTTGTGGATGTTTTAGTCAATGCTTCCACAAAACACCGACATTGCCTCTTACGGAAACCACTGTAGAATTAGTGCTAGCAGACAAGTGCTGCCATAAATTTTCTAGGTCGCTTTTATCGAATAAGCCACGATTAATTTTTATTTTAACCAACTTTTTACTGCTCAGTTGAGTGGCTATTTCTGATACTAAATTGTCAGTCAAGCCAGATTTACCAATTCTTATGGTTGGTTTTAAATCCCTAGATAAGGCTAGTTTTTTNATTTCTTTTGGTATATTTTTCATTCAATTACCCCGATTAAATTTTGGACCACTACCGTAGCGCCTGACGTGATTACAAACCAGACAGGTTTTGATAATCATGCCGTTTTTCACCCTGGCTCTGGTGTTAGTTGAATTAGCAATTATTGAACATTTATGACAGATCTTGGCCNGCAGCGATTTTGGCATTTTTAACCGATGTTTACGATTCAAGTCAACCAACTTATTCGCTACTGTTTGTTTAAATTCTAAGTCCTTACTGGTCTGGATTAAATCGATTAGTTCTGCTTGGTTAATACTGGCAGCAGAGCGTCGGTGACGTTTTGACCTACCAGAAGAGTTCAATCTTGACATTACTACACCTAGTCTAGCGCTATTAGAATATCTTTAGTGATTTCATTAATTGCTTTATCGCCATTGACATTACGTAAGATTCCCAAATCGTCATACCAGTCTGCCAGTGGTGAAGTCTGTTCATGATAGGCTGACAATCTCTGTAGGACTGTATCCTCATTATCATCTGCCCTTCTTTTCATATCGGTTGAACCACATTCATCACAGACTCCATCTTGCTTAGTTGGGTTGAAAGTATCATGGAAAACNNTACCGCANGNNCCACAAGAATATCTCCCACAAATACGNTCAACAATTCTTTCATCAGGNACNTTAATNGCNATNACGNNGGTTACTTCNGTAATTNNAGACANCGCNTCTGCNTGAGGTATTGTACGNGGAAAACCATCAAACATGAGGCCATTTGTTGCGTCGGATTCTTGCACTCTATCCTTAATCAAATCAATGATAATTGAGTCAGGAACTAAGTTCCCTGCGTCCATATATTTCTTCGCCTCAAGTCCCGTTTTTGTTCCATTCTTTACCGCCGCTCGTAACATGTCGCCAGTTGATACTTGGGGAAGACCCGTTGTTTGAGTAATCCTTGCTGCTTGTGTACCTTTTCCGGCGCCGGGCGGACCAAACAAAACTATGCTGCTCATGGTTGGCCGTATAATTCATCTATTTTCAATGTAGCACTCACGGTTGATTCTTCTTAATCCACATGTGCCCATAAGCATTCCATTGTTCAATAGTCCACCCTGGAGGAAGACCTGTTGCAGGAAGGGGAGGAATGCTAGATTGATTCGCTTGTTTGGGAGTAATTGGTGGATGTGGTATGCTAGGAATAGATTTTTGTGGCAGAGCAGGAGGCATACCTTGCGGTAATTGATTGATTGGAGGCATACCAGCAGGGGGCATCCCAAGAGGCGGAAACGCAGCAGAAGGAACTGGAGTGATTGGCTGGCTAAATTGCGAGCCCATTGACTGGGCAAGGGCTGCCGCTATTTCGTCTTGTGTAACCTCACCACTAGTCATCTCATCTGATGCCATGCCAATGTCCAATACTTTATCACGACGACCACCAACATCGCCAGGAGTTGTATATGCATTAGCTGCAATTAATTCAGTTCCATCATCATTGAAAGAACCAGATGACTTCATTCTTCGTGAAACAACAACCAAGACTATTGCCAATGAAACAAGAATCACTACTGAAATATACCAAGGAACAATGTTGAATAATCCAGAATTCCCATCTGCAGGTGAAGAAGAGGTTTGTAATGAAATAGCACTAATTATTCCTTCAGCGTTTGATAAATTTACCACTACTTGGTAAGGTCCTCGAGAAACATCTTCTGAAGGATTCAAAGTAATCTCAAGAGATTCAAATTCTCCGGGGTTAAGCATTGTTATAGAATTCGGGTTAACTTTTGGCGACCAACCAGATACTATCATGCCATCATCATCCAGGATAACGATAGTTAAAGTCCCTGAAATCGGGGTATTTCCATCATTTCTCAATATTACCGCTGAGGATTGACTACTGCCTTTTGAAACACCCAGTAGGGGTTGGAGAACCTCTCCAACAAGAGTCATGTTGCCAAATGTCGAATCGATAACCGAGACATCTAGTAATACACTTTTCACCACCTGCCTGTCACCGTTTTGTGCTGTCACACTCACTGTCATTTTGAAGGCACTACCGACAACAGGTTGGTTCACTGGAGGAATTATACCTAGGCTTATGTTGGCCGATTGCCTTGGTTCAAGACTTGTTACTGGATTAGCAAAACCGACTATCCAACCATCAGGGGGCAATGAAAAACTCCATTCTAAATCTGCTAGTGAATTTCCATCATTGGTCAAACTAAAATCGGTAAATGAGTAGTCACTGCCGATTGCACATTCAATCAAATCCGGTGATTGCAAATCAATGGATAATTTATCCATTATGATCAGTTTTGTAGCATTTATTACATAATCAAAGTTTGAAACCTCGGCTTTGATATTGAAGAGGTTAAAATCACCCTCCAAAGAAGATGTCGGAGATATTACAATTACTTCAACAACTTTTGATTCACCTGCCGGAACTTGGATTGTTACCTCTTTGCTGTAACTTAACTCATCAACAACTAATTCTACATACCAACTTGGATTGGATGGCTGAACAATAACATCCAGTTCTATCTCAATATTTCCTTCATTAATAACGGTATAATCTAGAGTTATTTCTTCTCCACTATCAATCATAATTTCCCTTAATTCTAGGTTGGTACCCACATCGTTACCATTCAGGCCAAGATTGGTGCTATAATCAGATAATTCTAGAACAGATATAGTTACTGATTGAGTATAATTTAAAGTTTGGTCAGTAGTTGAAGTCACATAACATTCCACAGTATCTTGATACCCTGCTACCGGAGAGCCGCTGGAAACTGGAGGAACAAAAATCCTAACCGGCATTGAGAGATAATTGGCAATATCTAATGGTTCAAAATCTAAAGATGAAGAATTAGAGTTACCAAGCATTATTTGCCAAAGATTTTCTGAGTAACACTCTACAGAGTACTGGGCCTGTGAATTACCCACATTGAGCGCAGAAATTGCAAATGCCGCAGATTCACCAGGTAATGCAGACAAACCGTTGGTTCCACTAACGACTATTTTCACATCATCCACTTCGTCGATGATAAGTGTCAAGCGCATCGAATGAGAAACTAATGGTAGCGATTGATATGCAACCGTCACATCAACGTAGAAAGTTCCTGACCTAGCATACCTAGGTGTAGTTGGGTCAGATAAATCAGCATACAGATTTTCAAAAGTTAAGACCAATTCAATGCTGTCATCATTAGTTCCTTGAGGACCAAGGGTGTATGGACTTGTTTGAGAGACACTTTTTGTCCACACATCTTCAGGGGAGATGAAATAGTTGAATATCGGGTGTTTTTCTTGAACATTGGTGTAGGATAAGGTCACAGCTTCACTACCTGTACCTTCGTTCATTATGGTTATGGGAATATCAATTGAAGTTTCATTTCTAACATCAAAGTTCTTTATTGCTGCTTGTTGCCTGTCTACTTCTAATGACGGCACTGAGCCATCATCATTCAACGGAACAACCCTTACTCCTAATGCGGTAACCTCAATATCTACCTCAATTATGTTATTATTGACACCAGATGATTCATCATTCATTTCATCCAGTACATTGTTAGTATCTAGGCTCAATTTTAGCGTGTGTATTCCGGTAGTTGAGAATGACCTTGTGGTAATCTCAGATTGAATTTGACTGGATGACACGCCTTGGGAATCACCCTCCATTAGTATCAATCCCTCAGTTATGTCTTCCAAAATCCAGTGAAAACCTGCGGCTGATGCAGTGCCTTGATTCATCCAAGAGACTCTGAGAGAAAATATATCATTTTGCAGTGGACTTTGGGAAGAAAGATAAATGGATTCAGGAAACGCAACTAAATCTGGTCTCGAAATTAAACTTGCATCTGCGGTCATTACTACGCTAAAATCTTGGTTTGAACCGCCACGATGAAGGATTTGCACTAGCCATTGGCCAGAGGTTGAACCAATTGCTGGAGCGAGGCTAATTCTCTCAACATTGTTTATTGAATCCGCAGTCCCACCAGCAACTGAAAAACCTGAGGCAAAATTATTGCCAAGCCAAGTATCTCCGTTTGGTGCGGTCAATAACAAGTCCAAATCATTTACTAATTTTGCCTCACTTTGGGGTGAATTAGCGCTTCCCGGATCGTCATTCCATGCAAGAGTAATATCGATACCATGCGATGGGTCCAAGGTGAGTTCGTAAACCAAACCAAATGATGGTTGCAATACTTTCCCATCGTCAAAATAAGTGGCAAGTACTTGGCTACCATCTGTAGGCATTACTGTGTTTTCGAGATTTAATTGACCCCAACCCTCATTTTGATTTGGTATGTCTGGAGCGCCCAAATCATCTGCACCGTTGATCATTGCAGCTTTAATTAGCGACGCTGAAGGCGAGGCGATATTTACTTGTTCACGAATAAATTCTCTAGTTAATGCAGCCAGTCCACCGGCAACTGATGCTGATTGGGAGGTACCAGAAACTGACATGTATAACGGGTCACCATCAGTGTGAACACCTGCTCCACAAGCGAATCCAATTGGTGATTTAGCCTCCTCAGCACGTCCAGAGCAGATTTCTATGCCGGGTGCAACAACGTCTGGCTTGATTCGATTGTCAAGAGTGAAACCCTCTCTTGAATTTGAGTCTACCGAACCTTCTGGGGTTGTACCAAGGCTACCGGTAGTACTTACGCCAACTGAAAGAACATTCTTTGCGGTAGCAGGGGCCGTGATTAATTGACTTCCCTGACCGTCGGCATCTCCCACTGAGAATATTGGTAATAATGTTGATTCATCATGGACAAACTGGTCGACAGACCTTGAATCTGCGGTATATTCTCCAAAATTGCCGTTTAGTCCCCAAGCATTAATTGCGATTCTAGCGGTTTTTTGTTTTGCGTCTAATAGTAAGTCATAGATAGAACCCTGTCGACCAAATACTCCAGTAGGGTCGTGTTCCAACGCATACATAGTTACGCCTGCACTTGGAGCAATCCCTTTACTCGAAGTGTCTCCTGAACCATCCCCTACTGCAGTTAAAGTAACGTGAGTGCCGTGTCCTCCGTTAGTATCTGCTGGAGAGGTATCTAAGCCAAATTGTGTATAAACAGCAGCAACTCTCCCGTTGATGTCTGGATGATCTCTATCAAGTCCGGTATCAGCAATGGCCAACATTTCCCCCGAACCATCTAATGTGAAAGTTGCTAAAGATTCGACATCGACTACTCCAGTTATTGCCCTAGCAACAGCATTGTGAACTACCATCTCACTTACTGGTTCAATCCAAATAATCCGGCCATCTTTAGATGCAAGATTAGAAAATTCTAGTGAGTCTTGTACGGTAACCTGACAGGTGGTATAGCCACACCAAGCATCTATTGCACCGTAATTGATCAGCGAGAGTGCTAGGCTTTCATAGCCACCGTATCCTAAATCATCAGATGGAATTAAAGCCAGACTTTGATAGTTATATTCATACATTATCGAAGGGTGAACACGATAACCAGGATTAATGTTTCCAAACCATCTTACCTCACCGCTTGTGGAAAGTATATCGATAGTTGCTTGTTGATTATTCCCAAGCCTGATGATGAAATTGCCATCACCAAGATTGTCTAAAACTTGCAAAAAAGATTTATCTTGAAGTTCAAATAACCAATCAAAATCATATTCTGTTGATTGGACAAACATCAGTCCAGTAGACAGATAGTCTTCATTTGCAATAAAATCCTCTGGTAAATCAGGTGCGCTGTTAGTTAACGGGTCATACGACCCATGTGCCAGATTGAGCATCCCAGAAAGAGCCTTTACTTCCTGACCTTGGATCATATAACTAGATGCCTGATGCCAATTTTGTGCAGCTATCGATAATTGTTCACTCTCAGTATTTAGCTCCATTATTTCATCAGAGTGTTCTAAATTATTTGCATGGTCAAACAAGTAAGGATTTGAAATCACACCGAGAAGCAAAATTATTGCTAATATGACCTGATTTTCCTTCTGCATAGTTACCGCAAATCCACATGCTTTTTGAAAACAACCATCTATTGATGATAATTTGCTCACTAGATGTTGTTATATTTACTAATGGCTAAGTCAGTCTTCTCAACCGATTTGCGCCAGTCTGACTCAGTACCCATCAATGCCCTGATAGCATCAACATTTTCTGGAATAACATCAGATTCTTGGTGTATCGCTTGAAAATAGTATAACGTATCACCATTAAGTTTGACACCATCTTTCCAAACAAAAATTTCGTGTAAATCACCCCACTTACGCCCGATATCCCTAGCGTATTCCATCACTTCAGCGGTTGTGGTTATGCCGGTTTCACCGCCATTCATCAAAACAATTCTAGGTTCATTAGTCCACATTTCAATTACTGATTCAGTAGTTAAACCATGACCGCTTGGTAATTGTGCAACAATAACGTGAACGTGCATAATTGTCGTTGGAACTGCAACTGCCATCGAATTGATGGCTATTTCTGACTTTACCGTCATAACATCTGGACCATGATGAGACGGTACTTTCAAAACTGGTTTGATAGCATTAATTGGTCCTTTACTAGAATCACCCGGATCAGCAGCCCTTCGAATCATAGTACATTCTACTGAGAGAGAACCGCAGTAGTTGTACAATGGTACTAAAGTTCTTGACAAACCAGTGGTATTGCAAGATACTACTCTTGTTCCATCAACATTAATGTTTTCCTCATGGTTTGCTGATGATGTGTAAGACATGCCAGTCATAGCATGCTTTTCGCCTCCTTGGAATATCCACTTAACTCCTGCAGATTGATATTTTTCTAGATTGCTAGCACCGACTTTACCGGGTGAACAATCTACAACTATGTCGGCAATGTCTAACAAATCCGTTAAACCCCCATGGCACTTATATCCGGCTTCAGCAAAAGCTTGTATCTTTTCTTTGGCATCGTATGTGCAGAAAATAGGATAACCCTTTCTAACTGCTAAGTCACACCCAAAGGCTGGCCTAGTCTTAGTTACACCAACTATTTCCATATCCTCTTGGGCATCAACTGCATCAGCAACTCGCTTGCCAATTGTGCCGTATCCGTTAATTGCTACCTTGATTACCATAGTCTCACAATATCTTGTCGTGGTAGAATATCTATTAACAAATCGTATCGAAACTTTGATTGCTAAAACCATAATATCAACTTCATAGAAAAGAAGACTATATGGTCATGCTACAACGACAGCAGCACATGGCGGATGCTCTAGATGTGGCAACTAGGTCTTTCAACATCAATTCAAAATTAGGTCCAAAACTAAAAGCTGCTGCAGAACAGAATGCAATACTAAGAATTGGTTGGACAAATGCAGGTGACCCAGTCCCAAAGAACGGAGAACTAGGCTTGTGTCCTGGATTACCAAAAGGTGCTAAAATAAGGGCATTAGGAAAATTAGGCTCATGGACAGCAGCTTTTGGCAACGGCGGTACTTTTACCATTCAAGGAGATGTAGAGTCTTATCTTGGTGCAGGTAATGATGGAAATACCATTACCTGTGAGAGGTCGGCTGGCAATTATGCTGGATACGGCATGAAATCTGGCGAAATCTCAATCTTGGACGGATGTGGAAACGACCTTGGAAGCCAGATGGAAGGCGGCCTTATTTTTGTGAGAGGCAATGCCGGTCAGAGAGTTGGCGGTGGCATGAAAGACGGGGTCATCGTAATTGATGGAGACATTGGTAACGACCCAGGTGCAGGTATGAGTGGTGGTCTGATAATTGTCAACGGAAGATGCCCTAATCCACCTGAAGGTGTAACACTTAGACCAGTGACCAAAACTGAACTGACCAAAATAAATAAAAAATTAGATGGTAATGATTTTGAAATCCCCAATGACTCTGTATGTTTAGAAAGTACAAGTCAAAAAGATGATTTGACATCAAATAATGTTGTTTCTTCTGGCGACATGTCAACAATTGGATTGGTGCCAACAGATACACCACACAAAATGAATTACATCACCTGTGACACCGTAGCGCTGATTGGTGAGAGAGGTGAAACCAATACTCCAATAGCACTACCTCTACCACTAATGCCATTGATCTCAGATGGTGAAATATTATCTAACTTTGAGCACAAAAGCGGGCTAGATAATCGTATAGATACTCAACCATTCATTGTATCAAATAATCCAAGAATAATTGATTTTGCCCTGGTCAGCATTGGCAATCTAAATTTCATTGGGCCAAGTCTAAGTGAATGTGGCGGGATTGTAATCGACATGTTGGGACTGCCAAGTATGAACTCTGAGGAAATTGACGGCATGCTTGTAGCACTCCGTTCATTACTAGGTCAAGAAAAACCATTTGCCTTTAGTAACGGAGTAGGTCGTATTGACTATTTACACAAAACTTCTGCTTACCATAGAGCAGATTTGGCGATTTGCTCTATTGAGGACGGGACAGGTATTTCTGAACCGGCTAGCCTACCACTAATAGGCAGAAGCAATAAGGCAAATTTAGAAGATTATTACACAGATTCTGTCATTTCGCTTGGTTTTTCAGCAAATGCTGACGATATTGTCAAATTTTACGCAGCAGGTCTAAAGCTTGTCTGTTGCGCAACTCCAGCAGAAGACGGCCCTGAAATTAACCGCTGGTTGAACGAAATTCATCTAGAACTTTCCACAACATTACAGCGAATGGGATTAGAAAGTATCGATTCACTATCAAGGCAAAACCTTAGAGCCCTAGATTTTGAAACAGCTGCAGTTAGTGGGCTAAGGCTGGCAGGATATGAGCGGCCACTGCCACACTGGTTTGCAAGATAGGTGAAAGTATGCCAACAATTTCTGTAGATCAAGAACTTATTGACAGGTTAATGACGAAACATGGTTATCAACATGACATTGATTATCTAGCAGATAACCTGCCGCTATTAGGCACAGACATCGACAGATGTGACACAAAAACACTTGATATCGAGATTTTTCCAAATCGACCTGACTTACTATCTGGTGAAACATTATCCAGAGCCATAAGGAACTTCATTCACCGCGCCAAAGCAACTCCAAATCTTGATATTAAGGCTGGTGACATAGAACTCATTGTTGATAGTGAGCTTAAAGAAATCAGGCCAATTATTCTAGGAGCAGTAGTAAGGGGCGTTAATCCAGGAAGAACACCAATTGAATCTGATGCATTCATTAAATCATTAATGGATCATCAAGAAAAACTACACTTTGCGCTTGGCAGGGGAAGAAAGCGTGCATCGATAGGCGTTCATGATTTGAATAACATTAAACCACCGTTTCTTGTTAAAGCAGTGTCAAGTGAAACCTGTTTCACTCCATTAGCAATGAGTGGTGAAATGTCTATTAAGCAAATACTGCAAGAACATCCAAAAGGTGTTGATTATGCCCACCTACTCGATGGTTTTGATAAATATCCGGTGATTATTGATGCTGATGATAAGATATTGTCTTTTCCACCAATTATAAATGGCGCACATACAACTGTTACGCCTGAAACTACCGACTTTTTTATTGATGTAACTGGCTGGGATTACCGCTCATGTGAAGCATGTTTGATGCTAATTGCTATGCAACTAGAAGAATATGGTGGCACCATAGAATCTGTCAAAGTAACAGGCTGTGATGGCACAATTGAACACCTACCTAACGGTGAGGCAATCGAACATAAATTGCCTAGAAAACTGTTGAATGGACTACTTGGAGACACATTGCAGGAGAGTCAAATCTCAACTGCAATAAACCGAATGGGAGGCTCTTTAATCAGTAACGATGAGGATTTTATTTCATTAGCAATGCCTAGATGGAGATTTGACATATTACATCCAGTTGACCTTGTTGAAGATATTGCAATTGGGCATGGCTATGAAAATTTGGGAACAGACATAGCAAAATCACCTATGACTGCAGTTCCTAGAATTGACAATAATATCCTAAGAAGAATAAGAGATTCAATGCAAGGACTTGGAATGATGCAAATCCAATCTCTAACATTATCTAACGACCATGACCAATTTGAGTTGATGCGCTGGAATAATGTTGGTGAAGTAACACGCATCACAAATCCAATTACCATCGACCATACATTACTAAGACAATATTTGACCCCAGGTTTACTCAGATTGCTATCAAGTAATCGACACCATGATTTGCCGCAGAATGTTTACGAATTAGGCACGGTTGTGAGAGATCATCACAATTCAACTAGATTAGCATTTTTAGTTGCTGAAAGAAGTGGTGGGTTTGCCGCAGTTCGTGGAAGAATTCAAGCATTCTTGAGAGATTTAGGTGCACAGGAATATCAAATCTCGCCCTTGCCAGATAATGACGGGCCTTGGCTGGCTGGAAGAGCAGCTAAAGTATCTGTCAATGGAATTCATGTGGGTTGCTTTGGAGAATTGGATCCTAAGGTTGCGGAACAATTTGAACTAAAAGTCCCACTGAATGGTGCTGAGTTTTCAGTTGACCAGATATTATTAGCAATTCCAGACCCGGTATAATTTTACACAATAAATAGCATTGTTTGATATGCTAATGGTATTACAGAAACTATGCGCAGGACATTGGTTGCACTGGTCTTGGTCTTGTGCATATTTACTCCAATGGTCGAAAACAGTGCAGCCAATGCCGAAAATGACATATTTGAATTAGATTCAACAACCAGACATATTATTCACCGCGGCCAAACTATTGAAGCGTCGATAACCATAAGAAATCTCGCCGACCAAGTCAATGAGATTACTTTTGTAAAATCACTGCCTGACAATATCTCAATCAGTAATTTACCTGATGATTATCAACTGTCTGAAGGGCAGATTAGGCAATTTAGATTCTATTTCAGCTGTGATGATTATGCTCCCTACCAGACAGTAAATGCAATCATAACAACCACCTCATCACTAGATTTACAATTAACTGTAGAGAGTGAATTTAGCCTTATTATCTCAAAGCAATCCGATCTTCAATATGGGGTAAATGGTGATTCTCAGTTCGTGGTTGACCCGGGAATTAGAACGAACCTGGCAGTTAACATGACCAATTATGGCCTGTTTGAAGATAATGTTTCATTTTCAATTCAAACAAACTCAAACTGGGTGTGGGGATGGACAATGAATAATACAGTAGACCAGACTTCTTATGAGTATTTTACACCAAATCAATTATGCTACATTTATTTGTGGATACAAGTACCAGAGGTGATAAATTCTCAGCCACTATTCGAATCAGGGCCACGTTTTTCTTTAGTCGCAACCTCTAGTTTAGATGAATTAACCACCACCTGGAACTTTGACTTATTGATGTCTGAGTTTAGAAATGTGTCAATTGTTGAACAGGTAACTAGCTTGTCACTAGACCCTGATTCTAGCGGTAGAACTCCCGTGACCATTAGTAATGTTGGTAATGTTGAAAATCTTGTAAGTATTGATTTACAAGTTATTGACGAGGACGGAATCCCGATAATAGGAGTACCAATTTCTGATAGAATAGAGTATAATGGTTGGATTATCGCCATTTTTGGTGGCTATGAAGATGAATTTATTCAACCAACTGATTTTCGTACCTTTGAGGTTGGGTTTCAATCTCCAAATTTCAATGATGGACACATAGATGTCAGAGTATTAATTACCCCAATTGGTGCAACAGACCGAATTAAATCTGTTGACTTACAAACAGCAATTGTATGGCATAGAGAGTTAGATGCTGACCTTATTTCTGACGACTGCTCACAATTATTGCCAACCAAAACCTGTGGTGCAAATTTAAGAATTTATAATGACGGAAATTATCAAGATAATTATTTATTAGAAATTATTGAAGCACCAAATTTTGTCAATCTATCACTTGGAACCGCTTCATTGGAAATTGGTAAGAATTCTTTTGTTGATATCAACAGTCTTACGGTAACAGCCAATCAAGAAGCGAGTGCCTTTGCTAATGGCGATATTANAGTAGCCATATCATTACTTGATTCGATAAGAGAACCTGTGATGATTAATTTTGATGTGGTAATAGCTCCAGAAATATCATGGTCGGTGCAAAATATAGTTGAAGAAACTGATGCGATTGGAAGATTTAACATTGCCATGACCCTACGCAATGATGGCAATGCAATGGACGGAATTATTGTTCAACTACAATGCTCACACTTCACTGAAATGTCGTTCATACCCCCTAATGGGGCTATCTATGAAGCTGGGNTTGAATANCCGAGGTCTTTTGAAATAAATGNTATAAGTTTAGANTCTAATTTTACTGTGAGGGCTTGGGCTAATATCCCACTGGATCANACCAGCAACGGTACAATGTATCTCAACATATCAATACGATCTATTTTCACCCCGGATGAGCCAATACAGTTTAGCACATCTGTTGATTATTTTGGCACAAANTTNCNNAGCAGTGAAGTNAAAACCAATGAAAAAACCCTTGGNGATTATGTAGAAATTACCGTCGAGATAGTAACGTCATGGTTTTGGATAATAATATCGGTGTTAGCCTCAGGTTTAATAATAAATAAAGCCCTAAGGGATCGAAGTTCTCGATTGGAAAATCAAACTATGATTGATGCACTCAATACATCAAATAACCCTGTGAAACAAGATGATTGGCTGGCTAAGTTTGAATCAAAAAGTGTGGAGACTGTAGCAATTGAATCGCCCGAAATGGCTTCTGAGCGTTTTGCAAGGTCCTTCAAAAATCGTGCTGGAGAGATAAAGCCTGTTACTGCNCCAATTGATGAAAAATTAAGGGATGCTGCTGCGTTAGTGCTCGATACACATGACAAAACTATAGTGAGAAATGAAGCTGATCAATTGCTTACTTCAATCGACGCTGGAGGAATAAATCTACCGGTTAGTGACAACCAAAAGCTACCTGCAACACAATATAATCCNAATNTGACGATGCGTAGTGACCCAAGAAATATACTAAGCGATGATAANCATGTAGCAGCAGCACCAACAAAATCTGTTCCATTACCAGACGAAGATGATTTAGACTTTTGAGATTATTATGTTACATATTGGAGTTGATGAAGCAGGTAGAGGGCCAGTTATCGGTCCTTTAGTNGTTGGATGTGTCTGTGTACCTGAAGAGGACATCAAACTGCTCGTTGAGGCTGGGGTTAAAGATTCGAAAGATTTGACTAAGAAAAAGCGTGAAACTATTCGCACATGGTTCTTTGAAAATTGTCAAACAAGAGGATGGAAATATTCAGTNATAACCTGTCAACCGGCAAGAATAGATTCAGCCGTAGCCAATAAAGGTCTAAATATTTTAGAAACCCAATTATTTGCGGAAGCAATCAATAAATTATCATTGACNGGTGAAAATAATGGAATTGTGATAACCAATGATGCTTGTGACGTAGATGAACAACGATTCACTAGAAGAATAAGTGCACTAGTTGACCAATGGCCTTGGCCTAATTCTAATATGGTAAGTTTTCACAAAGCCGATGAAAATTATCCCATTGTTGGAATGGCTAGCATACTGGCAAAACAACACAGAGACTATTGTATCAGTGAAATTGAAAATAAGGTCGGCTTCCCAATTGGTTCAGGTTATCCAAGTGATAAAAAAACTGTCGATGCTGTACATCGCATGATAGGGGAAAAGCCCCATGAAGACCTTCGTTGGTCATGGTCTACCGTCAGACGTATTTGGACACATAAGCATGATATTGAATTTCCTGATAGACTAATTTCGGAAGGTAATCAAACTACTTTGTTTTAAATTAACCATTCAATTCATCAAGGACTGGTGTTAGGGATAATTGATTGGCATGGACTGGACTCCGGATGAAGCAACAGATACAATGCTATGGCATATGGCAGTCCAAAATGCCATTGAATACTCTGGCAAAGCCAGTCCNGGTTCAGTGATTGGTAGAATTATGGGTATGCGGCAGGATTTACGACAATATGGTAAATCGATTAGCCCCTTAATTGCCAAAAAAGTCGCTCAAGCCAATAATTTAGCCGGCGATAAAGGCCTTGATTATTTGCGCACCATATTAGAAGATGAAGCACCTCACTTACTAGAAGAAAGAGAAAAACAAACCCGAAGAGAAGGGTTACCTGAATTAAGTTCAGCACAAAAAGGCAAAGTTGTGCTGCGTTTTGCCCCCAATCCAAATGGCCCGTTATCTTTTGGTCACGCACGTGGAATTATTATCAATGGTGAATATGCTAAAGAGTATGATGGTGAACTAATATTACGATTTGATGACACAGATACTACAGTAAAACCTCCTCTACCCGAAGCCTATGGAATTATTGAACAAGAAGCTGAATGGTTACTTGGTTTCAAGCCGCATCGAATTGTAATAGCCAGTAATCGAATCAAAGAATATTATGAGCATGTAGACATTATGCTTGATGGAAATTTTGGCTATGTTTGTCAATGTAGTGCTGATGAATTTAGGGAATTCAGAGTTAGTAAAACAAATTGTCCTTGCAGAGATAATGATGTTAAACTAAATGTCGAATTGTGGAATAAAATGCTTGATGGAACATTTGTTCCAGGTGATGCTGTTGTTCGGGTAAAAACTGATATGACCCTAAAAAATCCTGCACTACGAGATTGGCCAGCCCTAAGAATTCAAGACACAACAAAGAATCCACACCCAAGAAAAGAAATTGGTTCAAAGTACCGTGTTTGGCCGCTGTTAGATTTCCAAAGTGCGGTAGAAGATTACTTGCAGGGGGTAACCCATATTATTCGAGGAAAAGATCTCATGGATTCAACACGTAAACAGACATTACTTTACCAGCACTTCGGATGGGATTATCCTGAAACAATGTACTGGGGAAGGGTCAAAGTTCACGAATGGGGTGGATTTTCTACTTCTCAAATGCGCAAAGACATCGAATCAGGAAAATTCACTGGGTGGTCTGATCCACGATTACCGACAATTGCAGGCCTTAGTGGAACCGGTATCCAAGCCGAGGCTTTGCGTAATTTCTGGGTAGAATTAGGAGTGACTCAGAAAGATATATCTGTACCGTTAAGTTCACTTTATTCTCATAACACTAAGATTATTGATGATGATGCACCAAGAATTTCCTTTATCAGAAATCCAGTTTTACTGAAATTATCTGGTGGCGAACAGCGCAGTATTGAGATCCCAACCCATCCGAATTTCCCGACAATGGGAAGTCGCAAAATCAGCTTAATATCCCAACAAGTGTTAATTGAATCAACAGATTATGGTGAAAATCAATTAAGGTTGAAGGAATTTGCAGACTTTGATATTTCTGAAAACTCTGCAACCTTTGTGTCGCAAGAGAGAAGTGATACTCGCAAGATTATCCATTGGGCATCTGTTGACACATCTAGTAAAGCTACTTTGAAGATGGTTGCGAATGGTGAAATTATCGAAATTGAAGGTGTATTAGAGCACCATAGTTTATCCAAAGGAGACATTGTACAAATTGAACGTATTGGTTACGGTGTTATTGGTGAAGATAATACTATAATATTCACCCATGACTAGAAACTATCAAAATGCAGTAGCCTTACAGGTTAACTATGGCTAGTAATGATAAGACAGTTGCCGATTTAGACTTAAATGATGAACACATCACCGCAGGCCTTGAAGATAGCCTTCAAGAAGCGGCTAAACGCTTACTAACCGTGCCAGGTGGAATATTAGTAATTCTTGATGACCATTCACGGGTGAAGGGGGTTATTGGCCACAAACAGATACTCACTGCGATAGTCAAAGGTGCAGAACCGAGTAATACCAAATGTAGTGATTATATGGAAATGGATTTTATGGAAATTCAGCACGACCAAACACTTTCCAAGGTGCTAAAACAGATAAAACAAAGAACGCCACAAGCCGTTGTTTCAGTTGACGAAAATGGGGAATTTAGTGGTTATTTTTCACCCTCAGATTATATGGAAAGTAAGTCATTAGTAAAATCGTTGAAGAGTTTAAAACTCTGATTAACCAACTATTTTTATTGTTTTCCCACACCCACTACAGGCTATTTTTAATGGCCTCTCATCGCTGGTGACTGGAATTTTGGTATCACATGCTGGGCAGCCAACAACTGGAACATCTATCGTGACTTCTGGCTTCTCATCAACTTCATTTAATTGCAACCGTCTAGGGCTGACTAGCGCAGTAAGTAACCATAATCCCGAAGTTACTGCTGAAGAGCCAATCACAAACAATTCAGGATATGAAAAGAAGTAAATTAGTGCAACAATTGGTAGTAATACTAGTTCCAACATTAGGAACCTGCGATGTTTATTCTTAGTCATTGAAAGAGAGATGATAAGACCAAAAGAAATTATGATCAACGTGATTATGGTTAATGGCATTGGTGTGGAGATTAAGCCTTTACTTGGTTGGATGTAGAATGAAAATTCTTCATCAAGACTCATTGATGTACCTTCAACCTTGATTACTTCACCCCATGGGTACCTAGAATGGGAAAATGAAAGATCGTCTGTCTCCAATAAATCAGCAGTTCCAAAGGAGGTGGTAATTGACGACTTAGCCTCTAATTTGAACGCATATGATTGCCAAAGTGGTGCACTTTGAGTAGATGTGAAGCTGCTTACAAGATCAAATCGCTCTCCATCTTGCACTGTTTGAAGTGTAGAAAATGTCAAACTCAAGGGGTGATAAATAACTCGATCTTCACCCTTTAAATCAAGAGATATTGAAATCGTATCAAAATCAGTCGAATCACCAATCAAATCTGAACTGTCAAGTTGCATGCCGTTTATGTCAGACATATAGGTTCGATATCTTTTACTCATCTCTCTTTCAAACTGCTCTAGTTCTACATTTTCAATACTACGACTTTCCCGGTCTTCATCAGCTACCCCGCCAGGACTCCAACCATAAAACACTGAATTAGTTGATAGATCGTTATCTCCGATATGATCCATTCCCCATCTCATCCAGTAAGCCATTTCACCATCAATTTCCAAAGTAGTAGTCCTTGATAATTTCAAATTACCATCATCAATAGCAAGGTCGACAATTTGGGTAATGGTTAGTGGGCTTCCGCTTCCTCCGGTTCGCAGTGGTTCATTATCGGGATAGAATGTGCCTGTTCCTCCGCCGGTATCTGAGGTTTCAATTGTGAACTGTGCTGAGCCCTCAATCAATGGACCTCCATCTTGAAAATTTAGTCTTACACTGACCTGAATTGACTGTTCGCCACCTGACGCTTCAGTCCATGTCCAAGTAACTACAATCGAATCTCCACTCTGCGTTTTAATGGGCTCTCCAGGCACTTCTTGATTGTCTACAGATAATTCAATAGATTCTGAATATGCAAGAGCATCAAGACCAAATGGCGAATCAATAATTACCGAAATATAGGCATCACTGCCTTCAATTTCCGGCTCATCTATGGACAATTCCATCAAAGGTATATCTGCTGTTATCTTTGAGTCAAAGTCTGTAGAACCCCATAGAAATTCTAACTCAGCATTACCGCCTGGAACGCTAAAAATTACTGAACGTGCGCTAAGAACCAATTCTATTTCACTAGACGAGGACACTGACATTTCATCAACCGGTATTGAAAACTCGATTGTTCCCTCACCTTGTGTCAGTACAGATGAATCAATATTTGTTGAATCCGAGAATGTTTGTGAGCCAATCTTGATTGTTGCAGTGGCGTTAATTTGGGCGCCACCTGCATCTGTTACCCGGTAATTCATGATCAAATTCCAATTTGATTCGGGTATTGAACCTGGCCAAACTTTACCCATGCTCCAAACACCTACCTCTTCTTGGGATGTTATTGAGTTGGTAATCAATGCATTACTTGCTTCGTCTTCTAATAATTGAGAAAAAGGCGTAAGTGTACCACTTGAACCACCAATTAGGTACAAATCTACATCATGAGAATCTTCACAACATACCACCACTGATTCTGCTTCGACTACACCAGAAAGTTGCGATGAAAATGGTAAAGAAATCATCAATAAGACCAGGGTTAACTGAACTATTCTTGTCGACAAACCTCTCACCACATCAACGCCAATCATTCATGGCTCATAATTTACTCTACTACATGAAGCCAATTATGAGTATTACATGCAATTTAGATATCTTCCGTCAAAGGGCTTTTTCTAACAGAGCACCCAGTTCTTTTTCAAATAATGAGACCAAGGCCTCACCGACTTCGCCCTGTAAATCGTCAGGTAGTAATCTAAGCCCAAGTCTTGTAGCGGCTCTTGTTGCCTTAAGTTCCGCGTAAATAGAGCGGGCTTTGGATTGGAAATAATAAGACACAGCATCTTTTATTTCACTTTTCAATTCTGGATCAGCATCGACTTTATTGCGGATATGGGTCTTTAATTCATCTTTGACAAGGTCCCTAAATGCCTCAATAACTAAATCTTCGGTAGAAAGTAGTTCCTTGATTTGGTCTTTGATACTTCCAGTTAGTAATCTCTCTATTGCCATGACCTACCCACACAGCCATATGGTTTCAATTCATCGACAAATGTCACATTAACTGACCTGAGGTAATTAATTGCTTCAAGAGGTTAGATGCGAATACTTTGCCTTCTCCATTTTCTTCTGGCCATGCTTGTTGGGTAGTGTAAATTTGTGAGTGCAAATCTTGTTGCTCATTGCCAGTAACAATCCTATACCAAATTAATTCCTCAAGTCTTGGAGTTGATAGCTTGTCATTAGAAAGGCAAGGTAAAGCTAGTTCACTAAGCGCCTGTTGACGTTGTTCATAGCCCATTTTTGACCATTTCTTGGCTAGCCTTTTCAGCATTGAGGCGGACATATTTGGTAACATGCCGATATCTGGGTCTGTTATTTCAGGTAAAGGCAACAAACGAATTGAACCCTCATCTTGTAAGATATCTCTAATTTTGGTATAGACGGGGTCATAAGAATTGTCTAATGACTCCCGAAGCCAATGACCGACTCCAGATAATGACCTTAACCTTCTAACTCTTGTTCCATTAGGGCATATTTCAGAGGCGATTGCAGCACACTGAATAACTACATCAAGCGCCCCATTGTGGGCTTTATCGGAGTTCGGGTGATTTACTGAAATGGCTAATGGGACGATACGCATCCTAAGTGATTCATCAATTTCTTCCGATTGCCAAGTGTCCTCATAATGCTCAATACTAATTATTAAATCAGCTTTTGATTGGTAATCGTATTCATCACCTTTTGGTTGATGTATTTTGGATTGTAGAATTTTTCTGCTATAAGGCACATTAGCATCGATCATTGCGGATTCCAAGTATGCAAGAGAGAGAATGCTTTCAAAATCTGCTGTAGCAAATATGGCAACACTATTAGCAGATTTTATTTTTTCAACTAACGAATTGATTCTAATTTTGACATCACGAAACAAGTTTGTTTCTAGAATATCATTCATCGCTATCAGTTAGCCTATGAAGCCAGTTGTTATTCAATCTCTCGATAAATTTACTCGACCATTAGTCTGAGTTCATCTCTCTTGTAACGCCAATCTGTCGGCAGTTTGCCTTCAGAGATGTAGTAATTAGCCAATCGCCTAATCTTTGATTCGGTTATCTCAAGCGAACGCTTGTTGTGAATATCTTTGTGATTACCACTGCCTAGATGTTCGATGATTCTAGCCGCTTGACGCATGAGATTCATCATGTCTTCTGGGTAGGTGCCGCCGATATCATTTTCTGATAGAATAGCACCAATTCTCTTACCAGTGACCAGTTTGACATTGGGAACCGCATGTTGGTCACGCAGGATGGTGCCAATTTGTGCAGTTGTATTGCCGGCTTTTCCGAGGTCAACAACTAGTTTAGTAACTTCATCAACGTTGGTATTAGACCACTCTGGAGCTGCAGTAACGTGGGGTTTCGATGAACCACTTTGGCCTTTTCTAGACTTGTACATACGTGCCATGTTAATCACTCAAGCATTCTGCCGACTTGCCTCTCATTATTAACCACTCCGCATGGTGACATACCACTCACTAAGACTAGATTCTTTGATGGCCTTTAGCGACAATACCTGGAATTTTATCCCATTCCCAGCCAGAAGCAGTCGCCCTTGCCAATCCAATCGGCTGATTATTTTGCAGTATTAGAACATCATCACCTGAGTTAATTCCCTCATCAAAAGATTCCACTATTGAGGCAAAGACATCTCCTTTCCACTTTATCGATGGTTTAATGGTAGCAGTTTTCAGTGAAGAATTCTCGGCAATGAGTTTGACGGATGATTTGGAAAGGGAAAATCCTCTGCGGTCATTAGACCATTGCGCTATTTGTTTGCCATCTAATTCAATCTTCCAATAAGGTGGCTTACCACGTATTTTAACGCCCTCTAGCCAACGATCATTATTCATTTTGTATCTTGCCACACTCTGAAAGTTGTCGACCAATATACGATGGTGACGGCGATTTCGTGGGGATAAATCTTGATTTACCTTAGCCACTGCTTGGCGTAAATTATCAAGAGCGTCTCTAGAAGTAGCCGGCAAACCGTTCCTGGTCTCAATATACTTGATTCCATCCAGTTGGAAACTCATCGAAGAATGATTAATCACCGTATGATAATTATGTCGGGACAATAAGGCTTTGACCATTGCTTCGGATCTTGCAAATTCGTCAAGACTCCAATCTCCAGTCACTGGAATATCATAATGAGACGCAGGCCAGACCTCTTCTAAATCCCTAGGAACAAGTCCAAGAGGCGAGGTAACCATTACCTCATGGTAACAACTTATTCCAATCGCATCCATAAATTTACGATGAGATTTAGACATTCTGTAAGGCTTCTTTGCTGAACATGGTAGCAGAATCAGTACATTATCAATACCGTTTGGCGCGACATAATCATTAGTCATGTAATCAACCCACTTGGTGATAATTGGATTTTCTAAAGAAATAGGAGAATTACAATGCAATATTGTGCTAGATTCCACATGAGAGATTCCTAGATTAGCATTGGTCAGACTCAATTTGTCGTGATGACGTAGATGTTCTACAAGTTTTGGACTGTTTAGTGATTGTCGCTCTACTAAAGTTCTCAAAGTTCCACCTGCTAAGTGTGATTTAATTTCTTTTAGAGCATTATTCCATTGACTAATTTGGCAACCCATTTCAGCACTATCATCAGTACCACTAACTAAATTTCTTGGCCCTGATTCTGTTAAGAGTAAATTAGCAGCCATACATTGCCTTGAACGGCTTAAATCAAATAAATCAACACCGAACCAAACCAATACTGCTGCATTATCTGGTCCTCCAAGGCCCGGTGTCCAAACTAAAGCCCCGGGGAAACGGTTTTTGATCACCGTCAAAGCACGAACTAACTTGTCTTTTTGAGCCGCTAATTGCACAGCATCAACTAGAACCACAATACTTGGTTGTAAATCACTATCAGTTAACTTAGAATCATGATTTAGTCGTTGCCATGAAAGTGGCAAAAGTGCACCTGTCTCGGCTAATTCTCCGGCATCAGCTTCCTCTAAAGAAGGTGGCAAAACATGACCAATTTTCGCAGTAAATTTCGGAGATTCTTCTTGGAAATCTGGCGGCGAAAGTGGCAGTCTAGCATCGATAGTTAGAGTTGCCGGGATTTCATTGTCTGTCGTGGTTAAAAATGGCGCTAATTTCACCGGAATTTCAGGGTCTCCATCCAATTGTATTAGGCAGGGAGTTGTCGCAGAAGGTACCTTTCTATCTCCTAGGCCCCAACTCCTAGCATACAGGTAGCGATGAATTACCGTCCGTCCTAATTCATTCGCCATATTCAATCCTAATGCTATTCGTACAAGAATAATTCCTTCTAATCCCTAACTTCAAACATGACATCGAGTACGGCAAGGTGATGCAGGGGGTTAGGAAGTTAGCATACGCCAAGGCTATCACGCTAATGCTGTTGTTTTTTTGCTCAATTTGCAGTTTGTCTGTCAACAAAACTCTAAGCTCAGATAGCCAAGAAAACAATCATGCTCAATTTTCTGAGAATAACTCCAATATTCACCAGTGGGATATTTTAACAGGCCAGTGGTACAGTATCGAGATTTTTTGTGAGACTTGCACAGCAGAACTTAACTTAGACGAAACAACATTGTCTGAAGAGTCTAGAATATTTGTTGGCCAAGTGAATGTTTCTGGAAACCTCACATTGATTATTGATAATCCCAATGGAGAAGCGATAGAAATCATTTCACTAGTTGCGCCAAATGAAACTTATCCAACTATACGGCCTTCACCTGGAGAAATCCATCCACTAGTAGAAGTGTATGATTGTCACAGTAGCGATTCATGTATCGATCTAGGGTCAAGTTTACTTGCTACTTATGTAGGTAGTGGTGACTTAGGTGAAGAGGTCTACATCAATGGTTTGCTTGATTCTGAACAATCGGAATTTGTAAGTATTGGTGTGAATATTGGTGATACTCTAGAACTATCCATTGCTTATGCAACCTCAGATATTGATTTCGAGTTATTTTTTCAAGATGAATTAAATGAATCGTATTTAGGCAGTATTCTAGCGAGTTCTACATCGACTAATTTCGTTGATAATCAAAATACTGTATTTATCCCAATAAACAGTACTGGTAGAATAATTATCAAAGCATCATCTGAAAACATTAACACATTGTGGTCACTCAAAACACTAAACCACCCTCCTGCAAGCACCGCTATGTGGAATTTATCTAGCCAAGATGAAATCATGGGGCACACGACAAAAACAGTAATTATCGACACTAATGATACTACTGCTGTCATTTTGCATTCTACAAATTTAGCGACTTATTTTTCATACCATTGCCTAGTAGGAGGTACTTGGTTATCATCAGGTGATGGAATATTAGAATCGGTCAAAGAAAACTGGCTATTTCCGTTGCCAAACTCTTCTGCTATGAGGGTGACATTTACTGGTAATGCCTTCCATTTAGTAGCACAAACTAAGACTTTTGCTGACTCTCAAAGTGGTTATGAAGCACCGTCGTTACCACCAATGAGAATTAGCACTGATAATTCTTCTTGGCCGACTATTGATTTAACAGAAACTACAACTCACGGGGAATTCACTACCTCTATTGGCGACACATCAGACGTATACAAAATTGAAATTGATGCTTGGGAAGATTCAGTTCACTTTGTCAAATTTGAAATTGAGGGGGATATTGAATCACTTGAAGTGGAAATGATCGCTAAAGACTTGGCCGACTGGTCAGAAATTGAATCAAAAACTAAAACAGTTGTCTTTGGAAAATTACAAGTTGCTATGGAATTGCCAAGAGGCACTCACTTTTTCCGTATTTCATTAATTAACTACACCGATAATATTGATTGGGGCAATTACACACCATCAATCGAATATACAATACTGGCCACTTATCAACTAGTAGATGAGGGTGAAGAACCTTGGTTTCCACCAGATGAAAACGCAGAAAAATGGGGTTCTATTGCAAGATGGATCTTAGGATTTTTGTTCCTAATGCCAGCGATATATGTGCTAATTAGTGTACAGAAGAAAAAGTCATTTGCTCTGCGAATAAAGTCCAAAAAACAACGATTAAATTGGTTGAAATTACAACTTGACAAAGGAGTAAGTCCTAAACAAAATCGCCGATTATTGGCAAAATCACTTGAAGCGGTGTCGATACTAGATTGGGAAGAGGCTTGCGAAACGTGGGGTGAGGCAGATGTAACTTATCGAACAGATAATGTCGCTATCGCAGCATGGAAACTCGACCCAAGATTGGTAAAAAATGATGGAGCATGGCCGATAATGATCGGTGTTTACATCATCAAGGGAGCTTGGGAAATATCTGCTCTTAGACTTGACTCACCAAAAGGTCAAGCGTGGAAAATTGTTTCTGTAACTCCAAGGTTCCTGTATTCTGGTGATGAAATATTCTTGGATTCGATGAATGTTGGCAACAAAACCTTTGTTTCTGTCGAACTAAGTGGGACTGCGACATCAGTAGATATAGAATTAAATGGAAGAATGGATGGAGAACCTAGTGCCGCAAGAGTCGCCCAGACATTATACAGACTTAACGAAGAAGAGTGAGATCTTATTGGCGTCTTTCTTTAGCATCCTTAACGACGCGTGCTTCCAATTCGTCTTGAGAAATTTCAACGTCCATTTGTTTAACTAACTTCATGTCTGCTTTACTAATTTTTTTGGGTAAATGTAACTTTACCAACACAACAACGTCACCTCTGCCAGAACCTCTTATTCTAGGCAAACCCTTACTGCGAACTTCTATGGTTTTACCCGAATTAGTCATTTTTGGTATCGAAATTTTAAGGTCTGAGCCATCGATATGGGGCAAAGTAATTGTCGTTCCAGTAACTAAATCAGCATACAGTAATGGTAAAGACATAATTAAATCTGAACCTGAACGTTCAAACCAAGGATGCTCTTCAACTTCAAGTTCAATAAATAGATCGCCGTTCTCGCCTTTTCCTCGATGTGCAGGTTCTCCCTTGCCTCGCATTCTTAGCCTTGTTCCGTCCTCAGCACCTCGAGGAACATTGAAGCGTAATTTGGTTTCCTTTATCTCTTGACCAGAACCATTACATGATTTGCATTTTGTCTTGATTAATTGACCCACACCCGAACAAGTTGGACAATCTCTGATTACATCTTGAACGAAAGGACCAACTTGCTGACGTGCTCTAATTTTACCTTGACCACCACAATTACTGCAGGAAATGATGTCACCATCTTCCGCACCAGTTCCATTGCAAGGCTCACACTTTGCCGGCAAGTCTATGACTAATTCTTCACTAGTTCCTTCAAACACTGATTCAATGGTTATTGAATATCTCACAATTACATCATTACCACGGTTTCGTGACCTGCGCCCTCCACCACCAAAAAAACTGGAGAAGAAGTCTCCTCCAAGTATGTCATCTAAATTGATGTTGAATGAACCACCACCAAAACCACCAAACGGCGAACCACTAGGTCCATTATGCCCGTAGCGGTCATACATTTGACGCTTTTCTGAATCAGAAAGAACTGCGTATGCTTCTTGGATTTCCTTAAATTTATCCTCAGCATCTTCTTCTGTACTTCGGTCAGGATGATATTTTCTTGCAAGACTTCGAAAGGCATTCTTCAACTCTTTATCGCCTGCAGATTTATCAACACCGAGTACTTCGTAATAATCACGTTTCTCAGACATTAAAATCCCCCTTCATGCTTCCGGATAACACAATGTCTTTCAATATCTCGGATAAAATTTGGTTCAAATAACATCAAGACCACAATTATCACAAAACCTGTCACCAGATTTGATAGGATAATTACAGCCCCTACATCGGGGTTGCTGAACGCTTGCTGGGGCAGCAAATGTCTGCTGATTGCTACTAGGCAGCATAGCCATGGACTCGATTGATTGGTTGGAGTTATTGCCAACATTTGGTGGCGCAAAAGCAGAATAATTTTTGCTTACTAAAGCAGGTGCTTTTTGAGATATCGACTGTTCCGCCATTTCTGGAGTTTCTGGTTCTGTATTTTCCGAATATGAAACTTCAGAATCGGGTTCAATCGCGACTTCATTGCGCTCATACTGAATTGGAGCTTGTGGTTTCACCGCTTTTACCGGAGCGGCTTCAGCCGCTGCATTAAGAGCTGCCATCCTTTTTTGTTCCCTTGATTCAACAGAAGAATTCCCGCGGAATAAACCAGAAATAACATCGAGAAACTTATCCATTGGACTTGCTTTTCTAGTAGCCCCAATAGTTGCCGTGATCTCTTGTTCATCAAACGTCGATTTGCCCGAAACACGCCTAGTTGCTTCAACAATCGTTTTTGATTCATTTAGCATATCAACATCTACTTTATTTTCATCAGACAATTCCATTTCAGGTGATTCTGTAGAGATTTGAGAGACATTTCTGGTTAAATTTGTTGAATCATCTAATCTCTCAGATAGTTCTGCATTACTTTGCCAAACTCCAGCCTCTTCAGCAGCATATGTTTTCTTCATTTTTTTCATTACTTTGGAACGACGGTATTCATAATCCTTAACTGTATTAGATTTACGATAGATAAAAATTCCAACTAGCGTCCCCAGTAGGTAATAGGGTACCATCAATAATGGTTCAATTTTGAATACGTCGCGCAGTGGAGTAACAATTACATGAAAAAATCCCAATAACAATATTGGCAGGATAGCAACACTTTGCGAACTAAGTGACTTTTCTACCATTGTACTCATCTCTTGAAATTGGGCATTGTTATTGTAAGTTCCCGTTATTTGATTCTCTATCATTGAAAGAACTAGGTTTACCGATTATTCCGTAAACTAAACCAAGTGAAAACATTGTATGAAGTAAAAATATGCAGATTGGCAGACCCACGAGTAATGATAGCCTTCGCTTTAGCAAGACTAATCTTAGTGATTCTAGCAATAATACAGCGCCATATAGTGTGGCTGGAAAATACCAAAATTGGTTAGATTTAACCAATAAGAATAATGTCAATATGACTCCAAACCAAGGGAGTATTTCCCTTATGCTAAACCTTTTTGGATGTTTCCTAACAATTCGTGTCCGCCAATAACCATATCTAAAACCCATCTTAGACCAACTCTTCAAAGATTTACGCTTTGTCATATTAACCTCTACTAGATCTGTTTTGAATAGCAGGAATCCTGCATCGATCATTCGCATTGACAGGTCACTATCTTGGCTAGTGATAAAGTCTGTATCCCAACCACCAATCTGCTCAATTGCTGTACGGCTATGAAGACAGAACGCAGGAACAGAGGTTTGCACTGTACCTGTAAAATTATCAAATTGACCCGAACCGCTGCCAAACGGAGATAGTAGTGCACCTTCAACCCATGATTCCACTAATTCTAACTGTCCCAAACGGGATGAAACTTTACACCCAAGTGCACCAATTGGTTGCTCATTGACAGACTCTAATCTCGCCATTTCCTCCAGTAATATCGCTATGTGATTCTTCTTTACTGTACAATGACCGATTATTTCCAAAAAATATTTCACTGAATTTGGAACTAAATCCATGGCCAAATTTCTCGCTTCTGCAACATATTTACCAGCATTTTTAGTAAGGATTATTTCGGGACCTTCGGTGTTTTGTTCAATGAATTGTTCAATGAGTTTTACAGACTGATCTGTTGACCCTCCATCTAAAACAACGACGATATGTTGTTCAAAAGAAACAGTTTGATTAACTAGTGAACTAAGACATGCAATGATACTATCTTGCTCATTTAGTATCGGTATTACTGTTGCCACTAAAGGATTAGTTGCTCCAGTCATGTCAGTGGATTAGTGTAGACGATTTCATACTTACTCGTAATTTTAAACAAATGAACAGTTTGAAGAGGAATTGTCCACTAGCCGTGATGTGTCAGCACCACGCGTTATGTTGAATGGCCTAGATGAGGGAATCGAAGTCATAATTTCAACAACAATATCAGGTGCTGAGTCACCAACCCTTGTTCTTGAGAGTGTGCAGAATATTTTTCCAGATTTTACTGCTGATGAATTTACTGAGCCCACATTTGGTGTTGCTAATAAATATCATTGGATAAATGAACAAATTTCTTTGAATAATTTTCTCCAAATGGTTCACAAACAAGCCATTTTGGATACTGCTCTAGATGTGATGAGTCTGAATCTGAAAAACCAGCAAACTAGTTTCCAATTACTAAGGCAAGCAAGTATTGCCAGTAAAATAGCATTCAATCTAGAACAAGGTAACCCACTAGGTGGAGTAATCAATGTTGAACTGAAAGGTGAGAATCTAGCAGACTGGCTTGAAGCAGCAACCTGGCATAAAGGAAGAGACGCCGTACCAAAAAGAATCAATGACGAACGTCAAATGGATTTAGATGGTGAAGCTTCTACTTGGATTTGAGATTCCTAAGAACTTCTAGAGCTGCATCCTTGTCTGCGCCCAATAACTCAATATCTTCGATACTATCAAACCATGATATCTTGTCATGTGAAGTCCATTCTTCATGATTATTATAACGATTATTTGGCTCCAAAATCAGTTGCATAATCTGCAAATCAATACATAACTCGTCATATTCAAAATACCAATTACCAAAGTTTGAACTGTCAACTACATCCCAATTAAACTCCTCTTTTATCTCTCTAGTTATTGCCTCTTCAAGTGACTCATTGGCCTCAACTTTACCACCAGGGAATTCCCATTTACCAGGCATTTTTGATGAACCATTACGACGGGCCAACAGCATTTTTTTGTTATCGGTGATTAATCCACCAACTACTTCAATGACCGGTTTGAAAAAAAGCCTACTAATTACTTGATATAATGATGCGAGAGATTCTTCTACAGAGATATACTGCTCACTTGGCAAATGGATAAAACAACATGGAATCTGATTTTTTAAACCTTTAACCGCTAATTTAGACAACGTTTGGTAATATGTCTCATTGCAAATAAAACTACCAGCATCGTTTGATTTGGTAATATGTTTGATTGGTGGATAAGATAATCGTTGTATTACAGAATCATTGGCATAGATATCGTGTTCACCTAGCCTAACATCATTAACCATGCGCCCAGAATTATCGCGAATTCTCATATCGAGATTATTTTTAGCAGTGGTTTCAAGTCTGATTTTATCACTTGAGTCACACAAACCAAGATGTATTATTGCGTCCCAAATTTCACCCTCATCCAATCTTTTGGCAATTGCGTTACTGCCATCATTATCTACCGTTAAAATAATTTTTTCAACGTAAATTTCTTGACCTTGAAGTGTGGCATTTCGCAAGCCACTCCATGGATCAAAGACGGTAACCATTTCTGGTACTTTTGCCAGTACATCCTTGGAAATATTGGAATTATGGTTGCCGAATGGTTCGAATCCTGTGACCAATATTCGTCCCATGAAACCCCCAATCAGTGCTTACTTTTGACCTGTTCGTGTTCATTTATGCGTTATATTGACATGCAATTAGCATTTGGTGGTAATTGAGCCACCATGAATGATTCTCAATTTGTCAAAATTGAAGATAAGCCCGAAGAGGGTGTTACAGGACTCAAAATTTTCCGCCAGATTTGGAAAGAAATGACACTAGGAGTTGGTTTTTGGGGAGCATTGCGGCCTTTGTTTGCTGCAATTTTGGCTGCTGTTCCTTTCTTCTTTATCGGGCAACATTTCAATAGAAAGCATCAGAAAGCCTTTGACTGGACATTACTACAAATCCCGCTGGCTTTGACAGTAGTATTGTGGTTTGTTCTGTGGTTCTACTCGATATTTGACGCTTGGAGAGAGGCAACTAGATTTGTGGCGGAAAAAAATAATCAATTTGTCCACAATTGATTATCAGTCTCGATTTCACCGCTTAACATACCTGCAAGATCATTGAGGTCATCAGAATCAAAATCATCGGGCAATTGACCGGTTATGATGTTGCCAATATTGGCTGACTCGATGGCCCAATACATTACTGAATCTTCGTTATTTGAATGGCCTTTATGTTCTTCATCCTCATGGTCTACCGGAGATTGGTAAACTAAGTTAACCAGTCCAAGTAGGTGGCCAAATTCATGAACTAACACGCTATTTTCAATCTCTTCAGATGACGGACGATTGAAAATTGGACCTTCTGCATCATCAACACTTTCACCAAAAATTGCAACTGTTGATGCATCTACAGCTACGCCGAGAACACCGTCATTAGCATATTGACCAGACGGGAAAATTGCTTGCCAATAAAGGGTTGATCCAGTTTGTGGATCTTCTGACTTTTTATCCCAGCTTTTGTCTCTTACATCGCTTGAGGACCATTGACCTTCATGCTCAAAATTAGTTTCTGTAAGAAGTATCTCGATACCTTGTGGCTTATTGCATACCTGTTCAAGACGAGTTTTTAGCAACTCTGTGGAGCTTTGTTCTGGCATATAACCAGCTTCATAATCAATCTCCACAACTAGGGAGGTATATTTGGCATCACTAAGACAAGCAAGGGTTAGTCCTCCAGGTATTCCTTTTTCCACATATGTAGAATCATTACCGAAGCAACCCGAAAGACCGGCACTAACCAAGAGCATAACAAGTAGTACAGAGATAGAGTATTTGCCTGCCATGGAATCGCCTAAAATGTCATTGTTAAAAAAAAATTGTCACCAATCTTCTGGAATCTCAAAGGGAGAAAAAAGTTGACCTGGCGATATGATGTTAGATAACTGGCTTCTTGCTAGATGTTCCCACATTCTTAGGGCGGAAATACCGTCGGTAAGGATCATTTCTGTTTCTACCATAGTCACTCTGATTAGAGTCATCAAAATATCCATCCTATCTTCATCAACAACAGATAAAATTTTATCAACACTTAGCGAAGACGCCACATCCTCATTGATCGGTTTCCTAATCGGCCACTGGTGCTTCAACTTCTCTGGAATTTCACTGTTGGTATTGGATGCATGTTCATTTAGTGATGTAAGCATCGGCGAAAGCATATTTTGTATAACTATACTTACTTCAACTAAGGGCATATTAAGTTGTTTTATCAAATTAACAACACGCTCTTGAAGAGTCACTAAACCCTCTACGGCATCATCTGACATATTTCCACCAACTTTAGTTGCCTTCTCAACCAGTCTGCCTTGAGTCATATCTTAGTGGAGATGAATCGCCTCGTAGCCCATCTTCTTCATCATCATTTACTTCAAACCAATCCACAATCCAATCACCGTCAGTATCCCAATTAATCGGACTGGTCCCCTCTGCAATGTGGTCATTGTCAAGATCGACTGTATACCATCCAAATTCATGTTCACCTACGGCTCTAACAGGTGCTGTCTGGGGTGAACTGGTATAGTAGATCTCCCATTGATCAGTAAGTGCGCCAGATACTAGAGTTTGGTCATCACTTGGATTTAGAGTAAGGAAATCATCATCGTTATCATCAACAATCAAAATATATCTAAAATCATTAGACGATTGTTTATCCATCTTCAAATAATTAGTACTAGCCTCAGATGGAGTCCCGAGCCCTAACAAATATCCACGGAATTGCCACCATTCCTCAACAGGATTACCTTCATACACTAACGGAGCTAAACGGACCGCATTTGGTGACGTCAAATCGACGTTAGTTAATGTAAAAAATTCTTGGAAATTAGTATAAGGTTCATAACTACATCCTGCGCCAGAACAGTCATAATTACCATCATTATCAGGGTCATAATTAGCGTCCACAGGATCTGCGGGATTCAAAGTAAACCAAGTTAATTCTAAGTTGGGACGAGACAACTTGTCTCCATTTAGTGAAAGCGGTAAACAAGAGATTGTATTAGTATCACATTCTCCGCCAGTTAAAGAATCAATCCAGATAACTTTGATTTGTAAGAGTGAAGAAAAATTATCGTTTGATTCATTCCAAGCCATCTTGTATTCATACCAATCTGGTAACATATCTCCATCAGTATCATTGTCGTTTGGATTGATACCATACTTGAATACTTCTCGACCATCACTGAGGTTGTAATCAATTTCATGAGAGATTACTAATCCATTCGACGTTTGTGTATTATAGATTATCGAATCACCATCTGTATCATTCAAATCTGGCCGTGTATTATTGTTCCATTCCATTAGATTAGTGAACGGCAGAGAGCCCGGACCTGGTTGGATTATCACACCGCTTCCAGTAAAGGTTCGATCATCCCATTCACCTTGTTGTGCCGGGATATCGAATGCATTTCTATCATACCAACCATCACTATCGCCGTCGTAATTGACATCATGCGGATTGACCGGATTTGCCGCCCAGTGGTCTTCGGTTGAAACATCAGGCATACCATAAATTGCGTAACAATATTCCCAACCATCTGGAATGGAATCACCGTCTGAATCACTACTTGTTGGATCGGCAACACCGACTAGTGTGCGATTAAAGTTATTAGAATCATATGAGTTGATTTTCAACATCCTATCAGCACTGTCTGGACTCTTTGAAATGAAGTCATCATACAATGCTGCTCTAGCTTCAAAATAGGTATAACCCATTTCTTCTTTGTAGGCATTGATAGCATCATCACCAAAACTCAAAATTCCAACTTCTTGTGGAATTGTATTTCTTTCAGAGTATTTACCCCATGTCCTTGATTCCCATTCTCTGAGATTGGAAAATCGTTCGTCTAATGAAATATTGCCGTCACCATCACAATCAAAACTGTCTCCATCAGTATCTAGCAACACATCCCCATCGATGAGTGGATTAATGCTCCATAAATTACCTTCTAAATCCCATTCCGCAAACCAATATTCAAATCCGTCATACATACCATCTCCATCAGTATCTGGATTAGTTGGGTCAGTTATACCCATTAGAATAGAAATGAAATTATTTGCTGGTTCACCATTTTGCCAATCGTTAAAATCATCTAGCAAGCGCTTCCCTCGAGTTTCTTTTGAGATTAATATATTGAACATTCTTTGGGCCTTTTCGGTAGGTTGTAGTAAATCTCCATCAATGTGTAACAGAGGTGCATCAGAAGGGTGTTCAATTCCATTATCTGGATTTGAGGTTACTAGGGCAAATTCTTGTAAGTCAATTAAACCGTCTTCATCAGAGTCAAACATTCCGTCACCAGGAACCAGTGGATTTAACGTCCAAGTTTCAGCAGATTGGTTCCAAGTAGTAAACAGTAATTCAACACCATCGATAATTCCGTCACCATCAGTATCAACATTATTTGGGTCACCAGTTAATCCTGTTAAATTTCGCTGAGTAGAATTCACAAATGAGCCAAATGAAAGGTCGGTTTGTATTCCAGCCCACGCTTGGAATGTGTAAGCACTACCGATTGTGGTAACAAACCACTTTGGCGATGAACGCTCGGCATCGGTTTCTGTCAATAGAGGGTCGATTGCGTTATATTCTTCCCAATTAGTCATTCCATCTTTGTCGGCATCTTCCCATCTATCAGCCGGTTGTAATGGATTAAGTGTCCATTCATCTTCCAATATGTTCCATCTAGAAAACCAGATTTCCCAACCATCAGGCATACCATCATCATCGGTATCTGAGTCCAGGGGATTAGATGAACCTGAATCAATTGAATTTTGAGTTGCCAGCAGGGAACCTGCTGCACGTTCTGCATAAGATGCCTCTGGTGCACCATTGTCGCTTACAAAAGTGAATAAATCTGTACTAAATCCAAACGGTAACGCACTGAAATCCGTTGGATTATTTTCATCAAACAAATCGTAGCGCAAATGATATTCAAGGTAGTTTACCAGAGCCTCATTTTGCTGAATTATGCCGTCTCTATCGATGTCAAATCCATCACCATCAGGATTTTTCAGTGCATCAGAACCATTTAGCGGATTTATTCCAACTCTTGAACTATCCCAAGAACATGAATAGGCGGCTTCCCATCCATCAGGCAACGAATCACCATCTGAATCGATATTGTTTGGATCGGAGTCAGACCACAACTCTGCATCGGTAGAATTCTCTCCATGGGACTCAAATAACAATCCTTCAATTGCTTGCTGCTTTACTTGAGTCCATCGATATTCACATAAATTTTGTAGCCCATCACCATCAGCATCCCAACTTGCATCCTCTGCTCTGTTGGGATCTAATGACCAATTATTACCACCAGTAAACGAGGAACCAACCCATCTGCGGTTCTCTATCTCCCAGCCGTCTGGCATTCCGTCACCATCTGAATCTGGATTTGTTGGGTCAGTCCCAATATCACTGGTTGATAGGCTGAGGTAGGTGGAATTGGCGTCACCACCAACTTGGCTATCACAGATGTACTCAAGTTGTACAGAATAATAGCACCACAGGTTAGTGCTCTCGTAGTAGAAACCAAAATACTCTTCACCGTCGCTTAATCCATCACCATCTGTATCTCCAACATTCGGATTAGTAGAATTATAGCCATCATCTGTAGTAGCGATATATCTGAATTCATCGAGATTGGTCCACAGCCGCTCTAAAATCCCATCACCCGATTGATCTAAATCTAGACCATCATAATCGAAATCTAATAGCGCATCCCATGGGTCTGTCGGGTCCAAATTGTTACCAATTTCCCATCCATCAGGCATACCATCACCATCAGAGTCGTTGGATTTTGGATTCATTAATTCAAGGTTAGAAAATTGTCCAGGTTCGGATGATGCAAAAATAGTCATATTTTCAAAAGAGCCAATAGTTGCAATTTCAGAGATATATCCGGGTATAGTTTCCTGTTGATCAATCTCGTATACATTGGAATAGTCACCTGAAAGAACCCACGTACCTGCGTTGGAGCCAAGAATAATTTGTTGCCCTGTAGAATATATTGATCTTATGTTATTAATGTCTCTTGTACTGACTTCATTTGAACCGGGATTTTCTAATAGACCACTGTGACTTATTACATTGTCAATAAGTCGCATTTGATGTAGTCCCGAAGGAGTACCAAACCAAAGTACTTGAGGGCTCTCCGGTGATGGACCGTCTAACAGAATATCTCTTACTTCAGCAGGATTTTCTGCACTTCCCGTTGGTAATGTTCGCAATTCATTTATTGATGCAAAAACTCCTGTGTCCTCTTTTGAGTAGAAGAATCTCCAGTCAGCGATATTACCATCCCTACCAGAGTTGGTCTCACAGGTAAGAAGGCCTCTATCGGTAGCAACGAAGAGTGTAAGATTGCCGTTAGCAAGACCGTGCTCTATATCCGTAACACTAGCATTACCGTTTGATAATTGGTTGGTTATCGCTTGACTTACTTCATGAACTTGTTCAATCAGTCCAAAGCTACTGACTTCAAACACATTACCAGTTCCCGCAAACCCAAGTCCAATTATCTGATTATTCGGGCTATTAATCAATAATTCTTCCAATTCATGTATCGTTTCTGTTTGTGACCAATCCCAATTATCTACAGATTGCAATAATCCGTCGAGCTGGATTCTTGCCACACCCAAACCAACGTTAGAAGCCAAAGCAATGGCATAAACTTGATCACTTTGATCACGTAAAATAGTTGAGTCATAGAGTTCTACACCTTGAGGTATCCAATAATCAGTGGAAGATGATAGTGAATTGTCAATTACTGTTATCCCGTATTTTGTGGTGACATACAACATTGATTCGACAACCTCCAAAGATCTGACATCATGATTTATGACACTGATTTCTTCGCTTTGGGTAGCAAAGGAAATTGGATACTGATAGAGTGTTGACATTTCGCTAGCGTACATTGTTGATTTTAGCCCCGCCATTACGGTATTACCATCATCAAAGTAAATATTATACTCTTCAATATTAGATAATTGCTCACCTAATTCAAGCGCAGTTGCTGTCCTACTTACATCCGGAGAAATAACTCCATCCAAATTTTTATCCCAACCGTCCAAGTCTTCGTCAGACAATGCACTGCTTCTATTTAGCGGGTCTAAACCGAAGTGAACTTCCCAACCATCAGGAATCCCATCACCAAAAGACGGAAATAAATTCCGAACGGTAAATCCATCCCAGTTGTACCTATCTGAATCCTTCAATAAAGGATCAGTACCTAACCACAAATCCTCACCTACTGGAGATTCTGAATTAGTACAGGCAGCTAAAATATTCTGGAATGTGGCATTTACTCCAGTAGGGATATAGGGCCAATTAGTTAGAATTGAGCCCTCCGGCAAGGTCGCAGTACACCAAAGACCATCAAGTTCTGTAGTATGATTTGATGGAGCACCATAGATATATTCTTCACTTGAGGTATACCACTCATTGAAACTCATTATGCCATCTCGGTTTACATCAAAACCATCCTTATCTGGATCTTTAGCAACATCACTAGCGTTTAATGGGTCAAAGTCAGTACACTCGTATCGCTGAGAAAATACATCAAAACCACCAATTCTCAGGCACATATAGGCTTCATAGCCATCAGGCATACCATCGCCATCGGTATCTGATTTTCGAGGATCTAAGTATGAACGGAAACCTTCCCCATCAACCACACCTGTTAAGCCACGCAAAAAACCAGGATCTGTACATTCAGCAGGATAGGGCCAGCAATATTCTTCAGTGGAGTTTAAGCCATCTCTGTCAACATCAAGTATTGCATCTGAAGCATCATCTGCATCCATACCTTGCATCGAGTAACCTCTGCCATCAATAGCTGTAGAATTTACCCATTCAGCGAATATATCTTCGTGTACATCAGGTATTCCGTCACCATCTGAATCGGTTGTTGGGGGACGTTCTTGATTAGTATCATCAGGATGAACATTGGAAACTGGAGATATTGTTGGAAATTGCGCCATAAATAGCAGACTGATAACCACTGCCAATGTAGTAAGCAGTGTAGATTGACTTCGACGCATGCCTTCACCTGTCACGAAGTATAGCCTTCGCATTTGTCGACTTCCCAACTACACTTATGAGCATGATGGAGTGATGTTCCGACATTGATTCAGTTGGTTGAGTAAAAAAATACCGAAAATCATCGGTTTTTTCAATTTGCGAGGGGTTTGTTCAATACCCTCCCGCGATAGGGGCGAACTATCAACATGTCTTTGCGAATTACTCACTTAGGAACAGGTAGCCGAGGCAACTCAACGCTGCTTGAAACTGATGATGTAAAGGTGTTAATTGATTTAGGATTTAGCGGCGCCCAGTTGCAAAAGCGACTAGCCATGCTCAACATTGAGCCTGAGGATATTGACTGCGCCCTACTAAGCCACCATCATGGAGATCATGGCGGTGGAGCGACTATTGCTCAACGCAAATGGGACATGCAAATTTTGGCTAATGAAAGAACTGCACAGGAATTAGATTTAGACCCCTTGAAAACTTCCTACTTTGGCGCCTTGGATGTGATTAGAATCGGTGACGAATTATCAATCCTAACCGTCCCAGTCCCTCATTCTGGCTCAGAAAATGTCGCCTTCGTGGCAAGCTGTGGTGGAGAAAGAGCCGCAATAATTACCGATTTAGGCTCTTGGACGGATGAATTAATCAAGCACGTATATGGTTGTGAACATATTTCAATCGAAGCAAACTATGATGATCGAAAATTGAGCGCCGGACCATATCCATATTCTTTGAAAGAGAGGATTCGTGGTAGAGGAGGTCACTTATCCAACAGTCAAACTGGACAATTTCTTGCTGAAGTCAGTACGGAGAGCACGCGAAATATAGTATTGACACACCTGAGTGAAAAAAACAACTCGCCGCACCTAGCAGAATCTACCGTATTGTACTACATCTCGGAAGTATTTGACGGAGACATATACATTTCATTACAAGATGGTCCAGAAATGACTCACTATATCGGAGCAAGCGGTCTTGAAAATCTTACGCCCACTAAACTAAATGAAGTCAAGATTGACTAAAAATTAGTCTGATTTAGGTCAATACCTAAATGATACCGAAGTATGAGAGGTTTGTGCCACCTAGCAGACGCTACGTTTCAGGACCCCGGAGACGGGAAAATGAAGAGGGTGTTAGCGAAGTCCTTGGCGTGATTATGATGCTTGCCATGGTTGTTACAATAATGGGTGGTGTTTGGGTATTTTTGAATCCATATATTTCTGATTTTGAAGACAACACCAACTGGAATGCAGCCAATGGCATTGCTGACCGCTTAGAAGACAGGATAGATGTTTCAGCAGATGCGCCAGAGGGGACTGGAATACGTCATAGTTTGCAGATGAGAACAACACTCTTGCAAGGTGTCACTAATCTCGAGCACTGGACAATAAGTGCTGATTTGACCCCATATGAGGTAGTAAATATCGGGCAATATAGCAACAATTCGTTTATCATAACCAGTATGAACCAGACAGCATCAAAAGTTACCATCACAACAGAAAATAGTCAATTCACTCAAATGATAAGCGCTAACAATGGTTTGGTTGAGCACAATATGCAATTAGGTGAATGGTATATTATCACTGTTTTTAATGACAATGATGACCCGATTCACCGTAGCGTCAAATATTCACTATCTGGGCTTCGTTTGATTACCAGTTTAGGCAATGGTGAGCATGAAATATATCTCATCAATAATGCTAGAATTGAGCATTTTGCCGATTCAGCTTGGGAAATTAGTCAATTTCCAAGAATTGAATTTGATGAACTCGCAACAGGAGGCATACGCTTGTCGATGGTTCTAACCAATGTAGTAGTAAATGGAAGTTTAGGTAATGCAAACCAACTTGGTATCGACATTATTTCAGCTGGCTCAATAAACCCATTTTCTGGAGAATGTTTCAATATACGATATACGACAACAAACTCTGTATCTCCAGTCATAAGCCCACAATATGATGATTTGTGGTTAAATTCATATTCATTAAACCGCGCATCAGGAACACTGGATTCTTACGTCGGTTTATCACCATTTGAAAGAGCAAGTGGAATAGATGGCATAAGTGTAAATTCTTTGGGTCAATCGGTATTTTTTGATGTAACTATTAATCAGGTGGTTTTGGAAAGATGAAACAGAATCTAACCAGAAATGAAGAGTCTGTTTCTGCAGCAATTGCGACAGTTTTATTATTTGGTGGAGTTGTTTCAATCATCGGTTTAATGCTGGTTTCAATGCTTCCAATAATTGAAGAATTAGAAGGTTCAATTGAGCGTGACGATATGTCTTCACAAATGATGATTTTGGCTCAGCAAACTGAAATTTTAAGCGAGCATGGCATGCCTGGTGATTCTACCGAAATAGATCTAATACCAATTGACGGAACCCTCTCATGGGACACTACAAGAGGTGGAATGTGGTATTCATCTACTTGGAATAGCGACACGACATTTAGGATGAAAGGAGTATTAGACTTTGATGATTCAATACAAATAAAACATCCTGAGAGTAAATCAACCTCGGTTTGTTTTGACGACCTAAGGTTAGGCCCGACAAAGCCATTCATATATTCCATTCCAGATTACATAGAAGAAATTATGATTAGTCCAAACCAAGGAATCGCATCACCACTTGGGCCGATAGAAATCAAAGTGAATTCTGCTGAGCGATTAATCGAAAAGATTGATTTGAACATCGGTTCTACTGTTAAATTAACCACTACTGAATTCCAATATTACAAACTTGAGTCTACCCATGAACTGAACATATTGGCAAGTTTGGGTAGCGGAGGTGGTACTATTTTTATGCCAGATAACCCCAGTCAAAGTGATTTAACCGGCAGGTCTTGGAGCATACCAATGAATCAAGGTAACAATACAGTACACATCATGAGTGAAACATCTAATCAAATTGAATTGATGGTAGATGGAGAGGAAACCAGACATATTGTTACCAATGATGAGGACCCAAGAATTGGTGTTTCTTGGACACATACAATCGATTTGAATTCGCCAAAATTAGTATCTCTTTCAACAAGCGCACCATCACGACTTATTTTGCTAACATCTGACAATAATATGACAGGTAGCGTAACACTTCAATCAACTTCTGGTGCTCTAATCGGCTCAGAGTTCATCACACCTCAGCTAACTGGAAGTTTAGAATTATTCAACCCAAATGAAGAGATTGCAACTATCACTTGGAAAGGGGGAGGAATTTCAATTCAAGCGGATTCAACTGTAATCATACCATGGCCGCCTCAGACTGTTAACGGTGCGCCAATTATAGATTCAGATAAAGAAATATCAGCATATTGGCACAATAATGATTCCATTAATCCAAGTAATGGATTGAATATAATTCCGGCAAAAGATACTGGATTTTCCTCTGGAAAATCCCATAGATATGAGATATTTTCCAGCAATGGACTGGAATCAATACATACTCAATTAGCAGGGTATAGTTCAGTACTAAACTATTCAAATACTAACTCTGCTTATCAGAATCTTACCTTCAACAACCCGTTCCATGAACTGCAAACAAGCCAAGGCAGCCACAACGTTTCTGTGGAAGATGGGCACCCAATTAGAGTTCACCGGAGTACTGGAGATTCGGGATTAAGTCAATTAATGCATGATGGAGAACAGAGATGTGTTGGAATTAATACCACAGCAAGCGGGTGGATTACTACAGAATTGCCATGGAATTCCGTTTCTGGTAGAAGCGAAGGTCAAATTATGAATGCTTGGAGTCAAGGAACACATCCCTCGAGTTACTCTATAAGTCTAATTGGTAATAACGGAAAGACTGACCATCAAATCATTGCATCATCATGGATTTTCCATATCTCTAGACTTACTTATTCTTTCTCCTCTTCTATTACCGGACTTGAAGTTGCTTATTCTAACGGGGCAGTACTAACAAACCATCCAGAATTTTTGCCTACCGTATTGAAGCAACCAAATGATAGATCTGGACCAGGACCCCGATTTGCAGCAACGATTCCTGCATTAAATCCTACAGCAGATAGTGTATCTGGTGCGGGTGTAATGAATTTAGATATAGAATTAGCATACAGAGAGTCATTAGCCTCAGACATTGCATATGAAGTCAGACGTGGGTGGTATAGCCCATATGGTGAAGAGATTGCAAATTCTGCAGCCAGTAGTCTAGATTCTAGTATCGATTGGACGATTTATCCCGGACGATTGGATTTGCTCACAGATTATGTGGGTTGGGTCCCTGACCCGAGTATCGGAACCTCGGAAGCGGTTTGGCATACCAATGGCGATCCAATTCAATTTAGTTTACAACTATCCTCACTTGATGTAACAATGACGGAGGCTGTTGGATGAAAACTAAACTTTCGAAAACCGAGGACATCAGTGGTGCAGCCACTGAACTAGGATACATCTTCACTTTCTTACTTGGAGTAATGTTGTTATCTGTATTTAGTATTTGGACATGGGATATTGAAACTGCAACCCGGGATAGATGGAATGAACAGGCCGTCAAAATGAATTTAGACGATATTGCTGATGCCATTGAACGAGCTGATGAAGCTAGTAGGCTTGGCGATATTGAATATACCGAATCCGTATGGTGGAGAGCTACTGAGGCTGACGAAAATTTGTTTACCTTACAATTGTCTGATAATTACTTAATTTTAGTTGATGAAGGAGGTCCACTAGATACGCAAGTCTACGTTTCAGGGGCAGGTGCAGGTGGGCATAGTGGAACTGTTAATTTATCTGGAGCCCAAATGGTTTGGATATGTCACAAAGATGGTGTTACAAGTATTGAGGTCGATAGACCCCAATAATCATCTTCCCATGACAGCATTGTGTACTTTTGTTTGAACCTCTCTCATACGAGATTTGGCTCCAAGTTCACGAAATACTGCTAGAGCTCTTTGCAAATATTCCATTCTTCGTGATTTATCGGGTGCAACGCTACCCAAACGAATCAACAACTCCCCAATTTGCATCCTAAGATCATTAGCCTCTGCAATGATTAGGGCTTCTCTGAAATGTTCCATCGCTTCATCATTTTTACCCGAATCTTGTAGGACTTCGCCAAGTAAGATAGTTATGTCTACCATTGCTAAAATATCTCCCTCTTCGTTCATGGCATCCAATGCTTGAGAATAATGATGGGATGCGACATCTAGGTCACCAACCTTGGCGTAGTAACGCCCTAGTACTGCTTGTGCTCTAGCATGTAGTTGCTTATCATTTGATTTTTCTGTTTTATCAAACGCCGTTAAAGCATGGTCTCTCGCTCGGTCTATTTCCCCTAAATCCATCAAAGAACGAGCAAGAATTAATTGTGAACTTATCAGTTCTGAATCCTCATTTTCTTCTAATATTCGCTCTACCTGACTATAGGATTCTATCGCTTTAGAATTATCATTTTTTCTTCTTAACAAATAGCCCATATTATTGTAGCTTCTAGCAGCTCCAACAGCATCCTTTAGTTTGATAAATATCTCAAGAGCCTCCTTATGCATGGCTAGAGATTCATCTAAACTTCCTTGCTTTAGGGATATATCAGCCAATGCAGACAATGCTTCTGCTAAAATAGAATTATTTTTGCTGTTGGCCGCTTGTTCTTGCGCTGCAACGAAGGCCTCTTTGGCCTCCTCAAACCGACCTAGAAGGGACAAAATCTCTCCTTTGAATTGTAATATTTTTGCCAACATCTCTTGAGAGATATCTGCTATATTCATTGACTCAATCAAACCGAGTAATTCCATATGCCCTTGGGAAATTAGTACTCGACCATTATCAATAATCATATCCGCAGCATCAACCATGTTATCAGAACTTAGTAAGTGAAAAATCAACTCAATGGTAAAACCAGGAGTCTGACTTGATTTTTTGTACCAGTTACTGCATTTTGCATGCAGTTCGAATTTTGTCTGATCATCTATACTCCTCAACAAGAATTCCCTTATCAAATCGTGAACATCATAAATCTCAGAGTCAACCTGTCTTGCAAGACCTTGCTCGACAAGTGAATCCAAGGTATCAATGTTTAACTGCTGCTCAGATAAGGCATCAATCGAAACTGGTTCTCTAAAAATCGATAATGCAGATAAGACTCTTTTCTGTTCTGCACTGAGTTTTGAGAATATTTCTACTGTAACATAATTTTCCAATGTTTCATGAAAAGCTGTAGCAGATGCACCCCGATTGATTAACTCTAATACTAGTGGGTGACCACGGGAGATACCATGGATGTATAGCCATTGTTCATCTTGTAAATCGGTGAAACTGCTTAACAACTTTCTACCTGAATTGGAATCTAATCCATCTAAGGGTAAAACTAAACTTGCAATTCTGCCCTCTGCATCTTTTGAAGGGACCACTGGCTTGAAAGAGCGAGAAAACAATACGAGACCTATTTTTTCCTCACTGCCAAGTAAACCAAGGGCCATTGCTTGGAAAATTTGGTGAAGAGTTGAATCTGAAACTTTGTGGAAATCGTCCACAACAATTAGCGTTGGCGTGCCTTCTAGAGCATCTATTAACAGATTTGCTGCCTCTGCTGGTTTTGGAACTGGTGTTGTCGCAATATAATCAGCAAATGTAGAGTCTCCGATATTAGCCAGCCATTCACCAACGGACTCTAGAAAAGACCGAGAACCTTCCCAATCTTGGCACCTGTGGTAGAGAAGGTTTCGTCTGTGCATAAATCTTTCAATCAATTTACTGGCCATTGTTGTTTTACCAATACCCGCAATACCTGGCACAAGTAGAGTTGTTGCTCTTGCTTCAAGCAGGTTAAACATGTTGTCAAGTTCGTTTTCACGCCCATAAAAATGTCTTAATCTAGGTAAATCACCAAGAGAAGTGACCAGTTGTTTCTCGACATGTTTTGATAAATCACGCTCAATCAAATCAGCAGATAACGTCCTTGAATCTATTATGCAATTATCATCCATATATCGGATTATATCAACTGACCTCATACTAAATGGCAAAATGGTATTTATTTCTCCCAATGTGGTAGATTCTATTTTACCTTCTTCCAAGATACAGCGTAATGAAAATGAACGTAACTCGTTCCAAGTATCCTCTGCCAATGTTTTCCCCGATTCCGTCAAAAAGTATGCCTTTCGTTTTCTTGACACTCCTTTCACGTGGGCTTGTCTTTCAATAAGTAGACCTTGGTCTTTCAAACCTGCAATCGCTCTAGGCACATTTGAGCGCGCAATTGCTACGGCATTTGCAATACCCATTTGTGATAATGAAAACGGTACTTCTACGCTATTTTTGTAGTCCGAATAATCCAATAGGTGTAGCAAAATCCGTTCTTGCACACCGGGTTTGGTACTTGCCATGATCAATCACCTAATCATTGGTTCTTGTTTACATAATCTGGATCTGGCACCCATTGATTTTGTTCAGCATTCCACAACCATCCTGGATGTTGGGATGTTTGTTGGGGTACTGCCGCTTCTTGTTGGGCTGGCTGAACAACTGCTTGCTGTTGGTTTGCAGTTTCGGGTTGAACTATCGATGGAACTGGTTTTGCTTTGGCCCATGCATACGGATCTTCTGCAGTCTGTTGCAAGCCAGTCAAATCCTCTTCATCTTCATATTCTTCAAAGGTAAAGAAGAACATACCAACTGCAACTAGAGCGATTATTATGACAATTCCAATTATTATGTACAACAATAAATTGTTACTATCTTCTGCAGACTTGGTTGTTACAGCAAATTGTGCATCACTGCCAGTTTCATCAGAGAATATTTGGCCATCCATTTCGAACACTATATCGCGATTGTCCTTTGAACCAAGTTGACTAGCGCTAATTTCCATACTCCAAGTTCCGTCACCTAATACTCTAGTCGAGTTAATCATTTGACCAGATTTCGAATCAAATCTAGCCTTTACTAGGCTATCAGGCAAACCTTGCCCAGAAAACACCGCCGGATTAGAATCTGAAATCACACCACTATTATCTCGCACTACCTCGAATGACACTTGCTTGACCAAGACATTCACTGAACGGGAAACTTCCCAAAGGTCACTACCGTCTGTAGCAATAAATTTTAGTCCAACAAGTGACCAAGATTCGAGACTATCGGATCTAGTAGTTGGTGGATTGTAGGTTGCAATACCTTCAGATGATATAGACATGTAGTCATAATACAAATCATCGGTTGACACACTAGGATCGTTGTAAACATTAAACCGCAATAAGCCGCCCTCAGGGTCGTTAAAGTAAGAATTCAAATCAAACACAGCTCCACTACCACAACTGTCAAGGCTCTTAGAATTAGCATCACAGTAAATTACTACTGTATTTGCCCATCCGTCTGGAGTAAAAGTTGGAGGGGAATTATCTACTGAATTATCAATGGTGATAAATCTAGATTCTTCTATTGAATAAGACTCACCATCAAATGACCTGACAACAACCTCATACATTGAGTTATGAGGCACATTGTTAGTTTTCCATACCGAGTTACTATTCCATGAAGTATTGAATTCACCACTTTGAATTTGGTCTTGGGTAATAGTTATGGTATTTGCCGCAGAGCCACTATCCCTACCATTTTTGTAGATATCTATGTCAACTCTGGTAATTAGTCCATCATTATCCCAAACATAACCAGAGATTGAGGTAGATTCACTACCCCTGACTACAGCGTTATCCAATGGATAATCCAATGCGATATTGGGCTGAGCGTTTTCATTAATTATTTTCAAGTTTAAAGTCACCACATCGCAGGTATCGTCGGTAGTATCATCTTTACAAAAGTCACTATCTGCTGCCCAAATTCTAAAGGTATAATCACCAGTTGCATAAGTAAGGTAATTCCAATCATATTGCCATGCTGAGAGTGTCTCACCAACTGATGGTGTCAAGGCAAACTTTGAGGTAAATTGAGGATTTGAGTCCTCAGTTAATTCGAACCATATTTCCTTTATGTCGTTACCATTGACACCAAAGTATGGATCGCTAGCAGTACCGCTAAAGGACACAACTGGTCCTTTTGGGGAATTCGAATTATGTTCTGAATCTTGAGCAGGCGTATTCAGGACTATTGAAGGTGCTTCGAGGTTGAGTTTGTACCGCTTAACAGTAACCGGTGAATAATCCAAACCATCATATGAGCGTACTCTAAAAGTCACATCCCCTTCACCTTCAGGATGATTAGACATATCATATTCAAATGCCCAAGTACTAAACGGATAGGAACCTTGAGTAATTTGTCCCCCTGAATTCGAAGTATCTACAGCAGACACCCAAACTTCTGAACCTGGAGGTTGAATTTGGACATCTTCAACGATGCCAAACTGTTCTTGCTGAGCGATTATATCACTAGCATAAGGTGGTGCTTCACCATCCCAAGCAGTACCTGACAGGGTAACAATACGAGCAAAAGACGTCAACTCTGGTTGTTCAACTGTAACACTTGGAGCCATATTCACTAGATTGATTATATCATCAACTGGTCCATTAAGAACAAAGTCATATTCCATGATTCCTTTGCCGAATTTATACGCTTCAACACTATACTCTGGTATCTCACGGCCATTTACACAGTCAGGGTCATTTTCATCTGTCAATGTATCACCGTCATTGTCATATCCATCTGAACAGGTATTTTCATCCAAGGTTTCAGTTATCGCTGGTGGGCCAGGACTAATTATGACATCAACACCTTGTTCTCCGACGACGTTATTCCAATTTCGATCCAAATAAAAGTCGCTTGGAAGCGTAACCTCTGGAGTATAACCAAATTGGTCAGTGGTAAGAGTATAGAGTGGCAGGCCAGTTGATTCTTTGATGATGACTGTGGCACCATCGACGTTAATGTTAGATGCCTTTACTTGGAAACGGACTAATTCGCCCTCTCGCACTTGAGATCCCCATGGTGAATTTTGATTTTGGACGTGAATTTTGGTATTATCAAAATTTTGTAAACCAGCATATGATAACACTGTAGAATTGTTGACCAAGTCTAATGACATAGGCATTTCTGCTGGGGGCATATTTGCTGTATTTGGTACTTTCAAACATTCATTTTGTACTGATGGACATTCTGAACCAAGCCACTGTAATTGAATCGGATGAATTTCGTTACCACCAGCATCAGGAATATATTCTGATTGAATAGTAACCCTAGATTCAGTTATGTTGTATACTTGGGTTGCATTGGTGAAGGTGTTACCTGAAAAATATCCGATTGAACCATATTTGTTACCATAATTATCATCATGGTGAGATATATTGACCGCAAAACTGTCCGTTTGCATGTTATTATTCTGCACGTTTACAATACTGCCTTTAATTCGTAATGCATCTCCAACATTATTCTTCACTGTATTGTTGTACAAGGTTGCAGATGCCCTAAAGATATGAATTGCCGGACATTGGAAATCTCCACCATACATCTTGACAGAATTACACGTTGCTGCGTTATTTTCAATTACATTGTCAGCCATGTATAGCCTTGATTCTGTTGGTGCAACAGAAGGCCACCCTGAATCTTGGTAATGATATTCACCGTGAACAACTGGCTCTTTTCCAACATCAGTAATTGTATTACCAATTGCAGTTACATCAGAGGTACCATAAATCCAAAGTCCATTGAAGCCACCAATTGGCCCAATGATATTATCTTGGAGATCAACAATAGAAGAACGGATTGCAATACCTGAAGCTTGTTCTGCCCCGGAAATCGTATTTCTGTAGGCTGAAACTCTTGCTTGGTCATAAGCTGTTATTCCAGCACCATCAGTAGTTGTAAGAATATTATCATTAACATCCAATGTATGCTTTATTGAACCTGTTTGCTTGAAACCTTTAGTATCAATTGCTGCACAGTTTACCGTAATATCTGAGTTCAGCACTCCTCCTGAAGACTGGGACAAGAACACACCGTAACCATTATCCGATATTGTTACGTCCTCAACAGATAGATACGAATTATCTGCATAAATCATGGATATACCTGAACCGCTGTTTCCACAACTCCCCTCGGCATCTCCAGTAAAAGTAGAGGTGGTAATACGCAGCGGATCATTGATTCCAGCACCGGCGCCGTAAGCAGATATCGCCGCTCTTTTGCCAATTGCATACGCATCATTACCAAGCGTGAAGGTTGAACCTGTAATTGTTGGATCTGCAAGATTAGTCAAAAATATGTTCGATGAATTGGTATTGGTGAATACTAAGCCGTTTGCGTTGGTTCTAGGACCATCAAATACCAATGCTGCATATCTAGCGGCAGCATTACCGCCGATGTTTAAAATCAGTTCATACCCATAAGCATTTTCAAATTCTACAAAATTGAAACCTGTCTTAGCCTCATCTATGGTATTTCTGATTACAATTCCTGAGCCACAAGCAGCATCAATACTTCCTGCACATGGCCCTCTAACAGTATAATCAGTCGGCAAACTCCATGCAAACTTAACTGCATTAGATGCAGTGCCATCAGATGGTGCACCACAATAAGCTGCTGCAACACATATCGCTCCTCTAACATCGATATGTTTACCGAATGGAATATTGATTGTCGTGCCGGCATTAACCACTAGACTTGCACCTGGTGCGACTGTTACATTGTCGGTTAATGTGTGAGTACCAGTCCAAGTTTCTTGACCATTCAGTAAGCCAGTCGTTGTCTGATTAATTCCTGCAGCAGAAACGGCGGGTATAGAAATCATTGAAAGGGCAACTGAAAAGAACAACAAACCAATCATTGTGATACTTTTTTTCTTTAAATTTGAAGACATGAAAACTCCTCTAACTTACCCTACGCTGGCAAGCAATATAATACTGCTCTAATGTTGAGGATTTTTATAATATCAAAATCNGGTAAGAGTATCATAATATTTAGANTCAAGACAGGGCAAATCACTGACATGCAGGTAATTTTCTTGCTTCTTCTAACCAATNTCCAGCATTCAATTCGCCATANCCAGATTGACTGTCNTGAAGATTACCGCCACTTTGAGTGCTCATACGCAGAGCTTCTTTAACCGAATCAACACAAGAACCATCTGAATCAAATTGGGGTTTTAACATTGGTAAATCCTCTAAAATTAGCGCCAATGCTGCAGTAACAAATACCGTTGAGTCTGAAGTACCGCTACTAGAATACCATGTATCTCCGACCCCCGTACTGATTATTGATTTGCCTGGAGCAATAATTTCAGGTTTGAGGTTAGGATTGCCTCGCAACTCACCACTCAGAGTTGTTTGTTTACCCATTGAACTGTTATCCCACACCCCGCCTCCCTTGACTGAGGCTCCAACAGATATAGCTCGGGGGACGTTACTGGGCACTGATACTCTACCATCATCATCTGGTCCACCGTCATTACCAGCAGCCGCGACAACATAAATCCCCATATCAGTGGCTTTTCTGGTAACTGAAACCGAAGGCCCTTCTCGGCTCATACCATCAGATTGGGTCCCGCCAAGCGATAGGGAGATTATATCCGCTTGAAATTCCTCAATGCACCAATTTATGGCCATTGCGACTGACTCCTCGTTAGCGGTGTTTTGACCGCTACCATCATCGCCAAGTGCTGCTACAACGCCTAAGTTGACATTAGGAGACATACCAATTTGATGGCTTTGGGCAATTAGTAATCCTGCCATCAAAGTACCGTGTGCCAAGTAGCCATAATCAACAGGTGTTGTGGAAGTACCAATCATGTCTTTGAATTCCACACGAATCCCCGAAAACGCAGGATTGCTCAAGTCTATGCCGGTATCAACAATGCAAACATTAACTCCTTCACCGGTTAATCCGCTGAGAATATCATCATCAAAACCTGCTTGTTTAGCAGCCCATTCAGACTTTGCCGGAGGCACCTCAATTAGAAAATACCCAGATTGCCAAACCCATAGCATTAGAACTGCAAAGATTGCAAATAATATACCATTGGTGACTAGAAATCTTTTGCCCCTCACTCTATTGATTGGTGTAGGTTTATGAGGTGCCCAGCCAGTTATTTCAGCTCTCCATTCATCTTGAAAACCAACTGCTGAGGGATCAATGGCTGAGAGGATATTTCTATCATCTGGTTCTGGGAGAAGTTCCACTGTATCTAACGAACTCACGTTCTCACCGGTTGCTGACTTGCTAGTCAGACATTTAACTCATTGTCTGAAATCAGAATCTATTTGTTCCCTTGTTACGGGCAACCTTGGTTCCACCGTATCCTACAAGTAATGTAAGAACAATAATTACCACCATGAACCAAGACGATGTACCTTCAGCTTGGTCTAGAATTGTTTCTTCTTGATAATCAAATGGCTCGATTGAATCCTCGACATATTCTAGGTCGTCGTCTGAAATTACTTCAACACTAATTGCAAATCGGTTAAATTTAGACGATGATGGAACAACATCAAAAGTTGCATTTACTGTCTGTCCAGCAGGGATTGAGATATTCAATGGTTCTAAAGTCTCGATGACTTTGGTACCCGCATCATTGGTCAAGTCAACAGAAACACGTACAATGCCAGCAGTACGATAACCAGAATTAGTAATCGGCACTATGACTTGTCCTGTTTCACTCTCATACACCTTGGTCAACTCTTGAGAAAGAGTTTCATCAACAGATAGAGAAATTCTCGCTGAGACGATTTCAACTACCACTGTTTCAGAAGTCAAGCCATCTTCGCTAGTAATAGTAACAGTAGCTTCAATTTCTCCAGAGGTAAAGTCTTCAGGTGCAAATATCGAAAATTGTTGAGTTCTTTGGTCATCCTTAGAAATAACCAAATTGGTTGATGGAGGTGTTATAGTCCAGCCTTCCAATAAATTATCTGCTATCTCAATTGCATAGGTGTCATCACCATTACCGGAATTTTCAATTGTCATAGAGAAGGTCCCAGTGCCACCAGGTGAAACACCAGTCTGTTCAACAATATTTGACAACTCAAAGCCGTAGAATTGCGGAACATTAACAATGAATTCAACATTACTAGATTCGCCCTGTTCACTACTAACGTCTATTGTGAGTTTGTGGCCATCATCTAAACTGATTGATTCTGAGAGATTGGGTAGTATTACCCTTACTTTAACAGTGGTCGTATTATCTATTTGATCTGCAGAAGCGTTAAACACAGCTTCGCCGATACCTAGATTTATTTGTAGCGAATCTACCCATGCACTACCGTTATAGAATTCTACTGTCCATAAATTGGAATCCTGCGATGATGCGACATTGCCAGATATATCTAGTAAGTCATTACTTTCTGTGCCTTGATAATTGACTTCCAAATCAAACTCTACGTGTTTATATGACTCCTCATCTTCTGCAATTGCATTGAGTGAAGACGTTTCGATATATGTTACATTTCTAAGAGATTCCTCGATAATTGATACCTCGGTATTTGAATTAATCTTGCGCGAATATTGTAAATTCATTTCGATAATACCTTGCTCAATCGAATCTATACCTGTGGTTGAGTAATCCATTTCTAAATCGTCATGATGTTGAATAGTTGTGAAGTCGGATATTATGGTAACTTGACCAACAGGGAGCAGAATTCTTTGTTCTCCGTCGGAATCAAGTGAGTAATTCCAAGTTGAACCAATTTCTATGTCTACCTCGATTTCGACAGGAGACGAAGTTATTTTACCGTATCCTTCTACATCATTTGATCCTACGTGGTAGTCGTTTAATTCAATATCAGTCCAAGAGGTAGTAACTTCTAACCATCCCCCAGATTGCATTTCCATCTCTATTGTACCACCGTTTAGCACATTAGCATTGAGATAGCCAACGGCAATCCCTCCACCGTTTTCATCTGAAATCGGACTCTCAACTACTACCACCCAGTTACCAGGAGTTACCACTGTATCCCAAGTCAATGTTCCGCCATCATAGGTACCAGTCAACACTATTGCAGATAGTTGGCTACCTGATTCTGGATGTAGAGTTATTACTGAGTTGTTGAGTTGTAACTCAGCATCTGGCATGTTTGTAATGATTAAGCCTGAAACTTGCACATTGCTGGCAATTATTTTGGTGTTTTCTAGATATGAGTCATTTTCTACAGCCAACTTAGTATTGTTTGTACTTGTGAAATATGAGTTTGAGTACCCTTCTTTCACAACAGAAACATTGTATTCACTTCTGATAGGAACAAAGGTAGACCAAATCCCATTTTCATCAGTTGTTACATTTTCTGTTACATCGTTATTAATACCAACCACACTTATATTTGCGCCTTCCACATATTCATTTGGTGTTGCAATTGAATCATCATTCAGATCCCAATAGACCTTGCCGCCTATTTGTACATTAACATTAGCGTATAAGTCACCTAGATCTACATGGTTGTTCACGGCGTTTTCTAACATTATTTGTTGGTTAGAGTCTATAACCCACTGGCGATCATTATTTGTTATGTCTAATATTAATGAATAGTTACCCGGCATAAGCATGTCCGAGACATATCCGCTTTCATTAGATGATTTTAGTGTCATGTTGCCATATCCATCACTACTAACCGCAGTAACCCTAACATCGGTTATAGATTCATTAGTCAAATACTCAGTCAAATTAAAAGTTACATTCATTACTGGAAGTAATTCTAAATCTATGCTAGTTCTTGATTGGTCATCATGCTCAACATTAATTGGGTACCTCAAAGCATATGTTTCGTTGTCATATTCTTCAGGAGATACAATTAATATCCAATCTCCAACAGGCAAGTAATCTGAAAAGTTGCCATCTGAGTCCGTTGTTAGACTCCTCCATGCATCATCGGCTTCATTGTAGGCGAGGAATTCTTTGCCAGATAGATTGTTACCATCATAGTTTAACTTACCTGAAACTAACCATTCATCGCTAAACACTACGGTATAATTATTTTCATAACCCTCTTCAAAATCGACATAAATTTCGATTGAGTTAAAGAATGGATTAAAATCTGAAGTTAGGTCATTGTCCTCATAATTGCTGATAGTTAGGTAATATGTACCTGGGTTGACCATTATTTTGAAATTACCCTCATGTAAGTTGTCAGAAGATGTGTTTACTTGATAATCAACATAACCTGATTCAATTACTGGAATCAGGGTAAAATTCTTCAAAACTTGAACTCTATCCTCACAGGATTCATTTACACTCGCACACATGTCTATGTTTACTTCAGTTGGTTCAATGTAAGATATTAGCTCAACATTGGTCGTTTCCAAATCGTTTGAAACTGTAACATTTTCTATTTCAGTAACGTTAAGTTGTTCATTCATTACTGAAAAATCATACACTCCTTCAGCGAGTGTAAAAGTGAACAAACCATTATTTTCAAGTGGTATAGTCCAATCAAAACCATTTTCATCAGTAGCGACAATCGTTGGAATATAATTGTTGTAAAATACGTTATTCCATGATGTTTTGTTATCATAGGTGAACAAACCTCCTTGTATGGCAGTAGTTGAGTTCATGAACTGAGTCCCGATGTCTAGAGAGGTAGAATTATCGGGGTAAAGGTTTAGGCCCACTGCGTGTGATAATGTAGTCGAATATGCGATTAATTGGAAGGTTCTATCACCCGGTACAACCAATGTTAGGTTGCCATTTAAGTCAGTCATGGTTGAATAGACAAATTCCTCATTTTGAACTATCACTTCTAAATTCGATGCTATTACTGAATTATTGATTTTATCATCAGAGTTCCAATCGTCCATGTAATCTGAGGAGTAAGCCCTAAGATTACCGTTAATTGTGGTAGCAATAGAAAATTCTGCATTAACAGAGATGTTTTTGTCTTCGACTGTAAAAGTGTTGAAGACCACATACTCATCAGAATTTATATCTGTTAGTTTGTAGGTACTAGGAATCAATTCTATATCCAGTACTCCATTTTCGTCAGTGGTAAATGATTCTGAGAAGAATAACTCATTGGATACAATCGTAACTTCTCGCGATGAAAGGTTCAAAATCTCAGAGCCTGTTTCATTTAGCGGGGATATCATTTGTATCGAGACATCATACATCTCTGGTATCATTGTTATTGGGGAATATATCTGTTCTTCTTTGGTAATGATTATCTGTGATTCAATTTCGTTGTAACCATCTTCATCAAAGTCAATTCTATATGAATATGTACCAGGATATAGTGGGCCGAAATAATATCCACCTGTTTCATTAGATTTAATTTCAATCTCTGAAGAGTTTTCTTGGTTGATATTTTCAAAGTATATCGACAAATTATTAATCTTACTTCCAGATGAATCTGTCACATTTCCTGCGATCAATGATCCTGGCATGTTGAGATTAATTCCAAAAGAGGGTTCGATTCCTACTGATACTGTTTCTGGTAATTCTACCTCACTGCCATCATCAAACATTACCAAGGCTTGATATTCCCCTGGCACTATTCCTGTTTGGTAGAATGAACCTGGGCTAACCATTTCTCCTGAGAAATGTCCAGAACCGACGAATCTTCCTGTTCCGTTGAATATTC
>PBTA01000020.1 GCA_002726395.1 Methanobacteriota archaeon
ATGCAACAGAAACTCTAGATTCCGATGGTGACGGAGTTGGTGACAACTCCGATTGGGCAGTAAATGACGCGTCTGAAAGTGCAGATACCGATGGCGATATGGTCGGCGACAATGCCGATGTGTTCCCAAATGACGAAAATGAAACCATTGACAGTGATGGTGATGGAGTTGGCGACAACGCTGACCAGTTCCCTGATGATGACTCTGAAACTGTGGATGCCGATCTAGATGGTGTTGGTGACAATGCCGATGCATTCCCTAACGATGCAACAGAAACTCTAGATTCCGATGGTGACGGAGTTGGTGACAACTCCGATTGGGCAGTAAATGACGCGTCTGAAAGTGCAGATACCGACGGCGATATGGTCGGCGACAACGCCGATGTATTCCCAAATGACGAAAATGAAACCATTGACAGTGATGGTGATGGAGTTGGCGATAATGGCGACGTATTCCCAAATGATGCTCTGGAGACAATTGATTCGGACCTGGACGGAGTTGGCGACAACTCTGATGCATTCCCTAATGACTCATCAGAAACTATGGATTCAGATTTAGATGGAGTTGGCGATAATGCGGATTGGGCACCAAATAATTCCAATGAGACACAAGATTCAGATGGTGATATGGTCGGTGACAATGCCGATGCTTTCCCTAACGATGCAAATGAAACCCTTGACAGCGATGGTGATGGTGTTGGGGATATTGCTCAAGCAGCTGCTGAAGCAGCAGCAGCCAAACAAAAAGAGGAAGATGAGCAACGTCGAAACATGATCATAATTGCAGTTGTTGCGGTAATCATCGCAGCTCTTGGCGTCACTATGTTCCTGCGCAAACGTGGTGCTATTTCACAGCCGGAGGTCAAAGAATATGGCTACACTAACCCGTCAGTACAGCCAACCAATGAACCAGTCTTGGAAGCAACACCAAGCCAACTACAAATCCTCAACCAGTGGACAGATGAGTCTGGCTACACTTGGCGTAAAATGAGTGATGGCAGCCACCACTATTGGGATGGTAATGATTGGGTCAAACACAGTTGAAGACGGATTCTAAGGGCTGACTCTCTTTCTGTCCCTTGGGAACAAAACAGTTTCTCTGACGTTTTTAGCACCGGTTAGTTTCATCAAAATACGTTCTACACCAAGTCCCCATCCAGCGTGTGGAGGGACTCCATGCCTAAATCCTGCAACATAAAACTCAAATTCTTCGGGATCTAAATCCATATCTTTCAAATTCTCAATCAATACATCCATTCTATGTTCACGTTGTCCACCCGAAGTCAGTTCGTCCCTGCCAAAGTTAAGATCAAACCCACGGCTTAGTTGTTTGCCAGTAGAGCCAATTTCGCCTTCTACGTGGTGTATGTAAAACGGTTTCAAATCCATTGGCCACCTAGGCAAGAAATAGAATTGAGGTAGGTCTTCTGCTAGCAAGTCGGAATTCTCAGCATCGATGTCGTCGCCCCATTCAATTTCTCCACCTTTCTGCTTAATGATGTCAATAGCATCACAGTATGAGACTCTTGGGAACGGTAATTCTGGTACAATTACTTCTACCGGCTCTTCACCTTGAGTCGCCCGGTACTGGTTAATTGTTGCAATGTGTTGTTGTGATTCCTCGTCTTTCGATACACAATCCCACATATGGTAAATCATTCTCTCTAAGACACCCATTACATCCTCATCGGTAGACCAAGAACATTCAATATCAAAGGAAATAAATTCGTTTAGGTGTCGGTATGTGTCGTGTTTTTCAGCCCTAAATGCAGGCCCGATTTCAAACACTCTTTCAAGTCCTCCCGACATACATAATTGTTTGAATAATTGTGGGGATTGGTTTAGGAATGCTGGAATATCGAAATATTTCATTGGAAACAAATCAGTGCCCCCTTCAGTGGCAGTAGCTACTATTTTTGGGGTATGGGTTTCAAAGAATCCTTCATTGATCAAAGCCTCTCTGCCATACTGCAATACCTTGCCACGCAGTCTAAACATTGCTGCAACATGAGCTCGACGCAAATCGAGAAATCGGTTGTCTAATCTTGTATCAAGAGCAACATGAACAGTATCAGTGACACCAAGAGGTAACGGTGCTTCAGCTCTTGCTATGAGTGTGACAGATGAAGCCACGACTTCATATGCAGGAGGAGGAGTTGGCTCACCTTCTTTGGCTTTTGGTGGGCGCTTTTGTGAAACTATTCCAGTGAATTGCAGAGTAGATTCTCGAGTCATTCTTTGAACCATATCCAATGCCTCATCCCCGACGTTATCTCCTTTTAAGAAAATTTGAGTTTTTCCGGTTCCATCTCTCAAGTCAACAAAGCAAATTGCTCCCTTGCCACGATTTGCTTCCATAAATCCAGCTACAGTTACTTCTTTATCGACTAATTCAGCCCCATTAGATTGAATTTCTCCAAGGGTATGTGTTCGATAGTGTGTCGCGACATAGGTGCTCATGAATCTGTGCGAAATGCCGTAGGTCATCAAAGGTTCGCTAGTTTAACGAGTTTATTTAATAGAGATTAATGCTAATTTTATGACTGTTAAGAATATTTGATTACCCGTTTTAACGATTCATTCATAAGTATGAGTTTGCCGCACCGAGTCATGACTGATGTATTATTCTCTTCTGAATCGGTGACTAGCGGCCATCCCGATAAATTATGCGACGCAATTTCCGACGCTATTGTAGACGCTTGTTTAGCAATTGATAGCAACGCAAGAGTTGCAGTTGAAACATGTGTCAAAGGAAAACAAGACATGGGTCTAATAGTACTGGCAGGAGAGGTATCTCTTGTTGGCGAGGCTCCAGATTACGAGGCAGTTGCTCGCAGTGCAGCCGCTATGATTGGTTACACTTCTCATGCAATAGGCATGGATGCCACTAATCCAGAGGTTTGTGAAGTGCAAGTACATATTACCACTCAATCTCCAAACATCGCCCAAGGTGTCAATAAAGATGGACTTGACCAAGGGGCAGGCGACCAAGGAATGATGTTTGGTTATGCCTGTGAAGAAACCGAAGCATATGACGATTTGAAGGGCCGGTACTTTCCACTTGCCGCTGCATTATCTCAACGATTATCTAGGCGGCTATCAACAGTTAGAGAACAAGGGGTGCTGCCTTGGTCTAGGCCTGATGGTAAATCTCAAGTGACCGTTCAATACGATGCTAACGGCGAAATAAGCAAGGTACATACAGTAGTAATTGCTATTCAACATGATAACAATCTTAAATCACAATTTAATGATTCTGAAGAAGCAGAACTAGCTTACGTTAGAGAACAGATAAAGACTCATGTTGTCGAACATTCAATACCTGCTGAATTGTTAGCGGACGGATATAAATTGGTTGTTAACGGTACTGGAAGATTTGCCGACCCAGGTGGCCCATACGCAGATGCAGGTTTAACGGGAAGAAAAATCATAGTCGATACATACGGTGGAATGGGAAGACATGGCGGTGGTGCCTTTTCCGGTAAAGATCCATCGAAAGTAGACCGGTCTGCTGCTTACGCATCAAGGTGGGCAGCAAAACACGTAGTTGCAGCAGGATTAGCATCTCGGTGTGAAATCCAACTGGCTTATGTCATTGGAGTTGCAGAACCTGTTAGTGTGAGAGTCGAAACTTTCGGAACTTCACAACTCTCTGAGCAAGAGGTTGCCATGCGAGTTAGAAGCGTCTTTGACTTTAGACCAGGAGCGATTGCTAGAGACCTTAATTTACAGCAACCGATTTACTCAATTACCGCTGCAGGAGGACACTTTGGCAGAACTCCAAGTGGAGCAGGAGATTTCCCCTGGGAAGTTATCGACCAAGACCGTATTGAGTTGCTTCAAACCAGCCAGTGATGGCCAAAATCTTACCCAAACCTCCGATTCACTCAAGAGGGATGTGATGTTGGCTTGACTTGGTCTTATGGCGCGTAATGCAAACAGAGCAATATTCTTTGTATTTTTGATGGTTTTTGCCACAATTACTCCACTTATTGGAAGTGTCAGTGCCCACTCTGACATCATTCTAACGCTAGATAAACCTCATGTTGTCCTAGAGGGTGGCAACTCGGAAAACATAACAATGACAATTGAAAACAACGGCTCTTCCATAGAATCTTACAACATTAGTTTAGATTTGACAGGATTGAGCAGTGTATGGAATATAACATCAGTTAACCAGTCCGTAAATGGAGTTCTTCCTACTTTTGATGCTGATACGAGTTTCATTGTACGGCTAGATATAGGTGCAGAACCAAGCGATAGCGGTTCATTTATCATCAACGTATCAAAGCAGAATAGTGATATTTATTCATTAATTCCCGTATATGTGACAGTATCCCCATCATATGCATCTTCAATTTCCTTTAACAGCACAAATGGTCCGTTACAACAAATGAATGCTGGTACTACTGCAAATTTCACCATTGACGTCTCAAATGACGGAAACGCTCCAGACACAATTCTGTTAGAGGTAGATTCTGAACCAGACCTTGCTGCATTCTGGGCCAATTTGAACAACAATACTGGAAACAATTCCAACAATAACAATAGCAACAACAACTCAAACAATAACTCTGGAGGTGACTCAAACAACACAAGCAATAACACTAGCACGAACGTCACTGTGCCAGCAAATGTGTTGATGTATGGTAATAGTTACATTTACACCAATAATGTGGATTCAATGTTGGAGCAAATCTTCAATTCCGTTGGCCAACATAACTCCACAACAGCCAATACAGGGGCAGGACTGAAACTTCCTCAACATTGGAATAACATCAATACTAGTGGTAATAATTGGAATACCTCATTACGTGATTCTGGTCATGATTGGGATTATGTGGTGCTACAAGACCAAAGCCAAGTTCCAGGTTTTCAAAGAACCAATCAAGAATGGATTGACAGTAAAGACTCAGCAATCTTGATCGCCGATGCAGTTGATGATGAAAATTCCGAAGTGATTCTAATGATGACATGGGGTCGAAGAAGTGGCGACCCATCTAATCCTGTCAGATACTCTAATTTTACTAACATGCAAGATGAATTAGCAAGCGGGTATACAGATTTCCATGATAATATGACTAATCCTAGTAGGGATGTTTGGATTGCTCCAGTAGGCTTGGCTTTCCAGAATATTTACTACAGTGTTCTAGATTCAGGCTCAACGCCTACGTTGCCCGGCAATACCTTCTACGATCTTTACACTTCAGATGACAGCCATCCCTCGCTCACGGGTTCTTATCTCGCGGCTTGTGTGTTGTATGCGACAATTACTGGTGAGCCTGCAATCGAGGTGAATGATTCAATCGGTATTGCTGCTAATATCAAATTAGAACTACAGCAAGCAGCAGACGATACAGTGTTCAACCAAACCAGTAACATTGAGTATCCTTGGGAAAATGTTTCTCAAACTACTTCCATGAGCCAAAATAGAGTTGTACCACCGGGATGGAACTTGGTGTTTGGCGACTCACAGATGAGTAATGTTCCGGCATACAGCGATGTACAAACAACCTTGCAAGTGTCTGTTCCAAGTAACGCTCAGCCAGGTTATTATGGATTCAACTTGTTTTCGGCATCAACTAACGGCAATAATTCAAACAGCTATACCTTCGTGATTGAAGTCTTACCGGAAAACAATTTGAGTTTCTCCTTCCTAGACCAAGACGGTGACTTTATCCCTGGGCAATCGGTTACCACTTCCCTCCAAGTGACTAACACAGGTAATGCTGAATTAGATTTGAACTGGAACTTAACTTCACTGTCAGGTCCTTGCACCGTGAATCTAATCGATGCGTCCTCAACATCATTCATGCCAGGCGGCGTGATCGACATTGGTTTTATGATTGAGGTCGATTCAAGCGCCGATAAGTCTCATGATTGTGAACTGTTGCTTAGAGGTGAAGGTTTGCACGGTGATTATGTCTATGATGCACAACCGTTCGAATTCACCATAGATGTTGATGAATTAATCGCCTTTGAGTTGGGTCATACTTATTCTCAAAGCCTCTCGTTAACTCCTCAAACTGCGGAATCATATCAACTGCGTTTGTACAATAACGGTAGCGAAACTGTAGAATTTCTCCTAGACTTTACGTCACAATCTCCTTTGGCAACCAATCTATTATCTTCCACCAATATTAATGTCCAATCAGGCCAAGTTGGACTTTGGAACTTGTCTACAGATATTGGGCAAGGGTATACTGGCTTAGTTAGCCAAGATTTTAGTGTAACATACCAGAATATCACCACTTATGAGACGGTTGTGTTTGACATACAAACCGTTCCAGGTCTTACTGTAAGTGGGCCTCTAGACGGAAGAATAACTACTAAACCAGGTTCTTCAGTAGACGTGGATCTTGAATTGTCCAATAGTGGTACAATGGACCTTAATCTAACTGCAACTGTCTCAGGGTTGCCAACAGGTGCAGAAGTGACGTTCTCAGCAATTGAAGTGGATTTGGATGCTGGCAACACAGAAATTATCACTATGACTGTTAGTATGACTTCTACTGCCCAATCAGGCTCTTATCCAATCAACATTACTTATTCTGCAGATCAAATAACCAAATCTTTGACTTTAGAATTACAGGTTGCTCAGAGTGTTGGTTTAACAGTTAATTCAATCAGCAACAATATTGCTGCTGGACCTATTTCGGAGGTCACATATACCTTTGAAGTGACCAACCTTGGTTCCGCTTCAGATACCTTCTTTGTTAGTTTGGGCTTTGATGACTCGAATAATGCTTCTACATGGTTTGATACCACATTGTCTACTTCCTCAATCAATCTTGACTCATCATCTACCCAAGCTGTTACCATCCAAATAAGAGAACGACTGGCAGGGGCTCCGGTTAATGGCTGCGATGTTGACATTGTTGTTATCTCTTCCAACGATGATACAATTTCTTCATCGATAAGTTTCAAAATAATTCCAATACAAGCAAGTGCTCAACTGACGATACTTGCCGACGACAATAGTGCCTTACCAGGCCAAAGCATCAGTGGTGATGTAGTCGTAACTAATACTGGAACAGGGGAGGATCAATTTTTGCTGACTACCATCGGCCAAGATTGTGGTTTGTCAGAGATTTTTACACTCCCTGCCGGGTCATCATCCCAGGCGTTTGAATGGAGTTGTCTAATAGATGACACCGCAACTGCCGGATTGTCTTCGTTTAATTTTAGAGTTACCAGTAACGCACGCAGTAACTATGTTCTGGAACAGGTCGAGATATTCACTGTAGAACCAAACTGGGGCGGTGATGGAATTATCGAAATTAGTTTCGGCGAGAGTATGCTCTCTATGGCGTCCTCTGGTGGGTCTTCTACCACTGTTACGGTGAAAAATTTAGCCAATGCGCCATTATCTGGAAGTCTATTCATTCTTGGTTCAGATGAATCACTATTTGACATCACGATTCGGCCGATGAACTCCGATACGGTTTCTAATGAGTTTTCGCTGGCAAATGGTCAAACTACCGTATTTGAGTTGTTGATTAATTCTCGAATCTCAGAATCAGAATCTGCAAATTTGAGAGTTTCAGCCAGTCTGTTGATTGCTGGAGTAACCTACACGGAGGAATCTACCGATTTACCAGTGACAGTGGAGGGCCCAGAGTTGCCTCCTAATGGCATAGAATTGCCATTTGGTGTTGAATTTGATGAAGAGCAGACCATCTCCATTATGGCCGGTGGATGGATCTTTTCACTCCTGTTGTTACTTCTGATGAACACGCTAAGGAAACGACGCAAGGCTGGTGCAATTAATGCTACTGTCGAAGACTCATCTCTGGGTGATTCTCAAGAATCTAGTAAACCAAATAAGAAATCCAAAGACAAGGAAGTAGAAGCTCATAAATTAAACTCAAACGAATGTCGAATGACTCCAGATAACAAAGTCAATTGTCCCTTCTGTGAGGCAAAATTAGGAGTTCCCAGAGGTAGCGAGCCGCCGTTTAAGTTCACCTGTCCTCAATGCGACAAGAAGATTAGAGTGGTAGAAAATCAAAAATTCTAATCACCGTTTGTGGGCTATCAGTAAGAATGCTGTGTGTCCAAAAGGACCGTTTACTGGTCTAATGCCGCCCTTTGATGCCCTGCCCCATTTCCGTTCCATCAACTCTCCAGCCCATTCAACAATAAGACCGTTATCTTCACAAGTCTGCCAAGCACGTTCAACCTGACTGGTAACTGGACAATAGCAAGCGATTCTTCCGCCGGGATTTAGTAGATCAGCTACAGCATTAATGGCTAAGTCATGATTTGGTAAATCAAGGATAATTCCATCTATTCCTTGGGAAATCTGTGAAACCTGTTCAGCGATATCGACAATATCTCCTGAAATGTGGTGGTGAACGGGAAATTCTTCTAAACAGTTTCTTGCCCGACTTAGGTTTTCCAAGCCAACTTCTGCGTGTTCATCTCGTGCTTCAACGGTAATCAGCGTACCTGAATTGCCAAGAACTCTCGCTAAGTGGAGTGATAAACCGCCACTACCAAGTCCCGCTTCAAGTATCACGTCACCAGCACCAATACCTAATTTGGTGATAAAAATCCCTGCGTCTTTAGCGCTAATTGTTTGGGCTCTTCGTTTCATTCCACGATATAATTCGGGCAGTCTAGGCGTCAAAACGGTCAGGATTTTTTGGCCAATTACGACAGTCTCTCCAACGTGCTTTTCTGCCAATAATTCTGCGGGATTGAACACACCAAGGCCTTTTATTTTGATAGTTTCTTCAACTATTTGAACCAAGAATACCTTGCCACCTTCTTCTTCCAAAGCCAACCATTTTTCAGTGCTCACAATTACTGCTGAGTAACATCCTCATTTAATTGCTACTAAACCGATGCCAAGTGTGGGAAATTGCACTAAAAATAGAGGGTTTCTTATACTGAGTTAAAGTAGTGAGTAATATGAAGTTTTATGCTAGGTCAATTTCGATTTTTATTGTCGCGCTGTTTCTTGGAAGTATCGCACTCTCAGTCGTTGTAGAAAAAAGCAGTACTGCGCCATCATCTTTAGAGAGCGAACCAGTTGTTAGTGAAGCTCAGTCGCCTGGCCACCCTGTTTTTGCGGAATATGTAGGGGCCCACTGGTGTGGACCATGCCACTCCATGTCCGCTAACCTTCATTCTGTCTACGGGACAAATGGTGGAGGTGGCAGTCAATCTGAAGACTTCACCTATGTTTCCTTCTGGGAGTCTCCTACTACAGGATGGGGTGCTGATGCACCAATCAACAGAAGAGCGCATCTTAGCGCCTCAGCCTATCCTACTGTGGTATACGGTGACGCACCAACCTCCGACTCAACATATCATACAAACAGTAGAGATGTAACCGGTGCCTATCAGTCGGGTGGTAACATGTTCAATGCAAATGACTACTCCTTGACAGTCTCTCAATCACCTAACGGCAATAATATGGATATTGAAATTACTGCAATGTACACAGGTTCAGGATCTAAAACCGTGTACATCTACGCAGCAGTTACTGAAAAGACATCTCCAGAAGCATACAGCGGTAGCCCTAACCCTAATCCTCACCATGTATGGCAGGATTGGTTGTTGAACTCCGCAGGCACTGGCTTTGAATCTGTCACGCTCACCTCCGGGACTCCTGTAAGCAAATCTTGGTCCAAGCCAATTTCAACTGTTAGAGGTGATGGTGCGGGACAATCTGCCACTGATAACTTCCTAACAGTAGCAGCACTGCTTGATGGAAGCCATACTGCTAATCGAAATGTACTCTCAGCAGCTGATTCGGAAATGGGACCTAAGCTAGAAATTGCAGTTACTGATGTTAATGTAGTAAATCCAGCATCTTCAAGCGGTTACATGGTTGGAGATCAATTAACCGTTAGCGCAACAGCGAAAAATATTGGCGGATTAGATTATACAGATGGTGGTACTCTCGAAATTATTTACATGGATGGCAACAGCCCTATTGTAGTGTCCACCAAGTCATTGACCAATTTGGCAATTCTAGGAACAATGACTCACACAGCGAACATCGATACGGCAAATATGCCAAGTAATGCATGGAAAACCGGATTTGGTGCAAGACTAACCGGATTGATAGGAGACCGTTCTTCAAATAACAATATACTTGTCGAAGAACTCAATCATGATCGCCCTCCTACTGCTAAACAAGCAACTGTAAGTGGTGAAAATGTCATTGAAAGGGGTTCTATCTTCACTGTTATCGCAAAGGGAACTGCTGACGATTATGTCGATACCATTCAATCAATGAATTTCGAGTTAGAAGTATCTCCAGCAGGTCAAAACCTTTGGGATGGTAGTATTGATTCAGGCGGTGAAAGAATCGTCAACGAAGGCACATCTAACGAGGGACGTGAATACACAATGACTCCAACTCTTACTATGCCAGCCGGTGATTATGATTTAAGATCAAAAACAATTGACAGCCGAGGTCAAGAAAGTCAGTGGCGAGTAACTCCTGATGCCTTTAGTCTTGCCAACGGGATACCACAGATAGTCGCAGAACCGATTCCTACAGTTACCTGTGATGTTTCTACTGACGTTGATATGACTAATCACATAAGTGACCCAGAAACACCGCTCTCTGACCTAGAAATCAGCTCAGATAGCCCTTACTTTGTTTCTTGGAATCCACTTTCATCAACAATAACTGTTGATTTCTCTTTCAATGACGTTCAGGGCTGCCCTCTAGGTCAAAAGAGTATATTAGTAACTGTTGATGATGGCGGTAGTTACTCAAGCAATAACATGCCATATGGCACTCTCAAGTTTAACGTGATTGAAAATGGTCAACCAAGGTGGCTAGGATTGCCTACTCAATCCATTGATGAACAAGGGCCAGATTCTGATGGCACCCTAAGACTACTACAATACGTGACAGATACAACTGCTGATGGACAGGTTAGTCCTGCAAGCTTACTAGTCTTTGACGTTGTTTCTCAGACCAATCCTGGTTTAATTGAAACTCGAATTGAGAATGGTGTACTCGGGTTTGAAACCATCGGTACTGATGCTGAAGGCCAGTCAACGCTAACAATTCGCGCATGTGATGCAGATAACGAATGTTCAGATCAAACTTTACTGATTAACATTAATCCAATCAATGACGCTCCTGTCGTTGACATGACACAGTTCGAGGATATGCGAATTAAAACTAATACAGAATCCTCGATAGACCTGAAATCGCTGGTATCTGATATCGATAATACCATGAATGACATTACCATTCTAGTTTCTTCTCCAGGAGAACCTGGTGGTGCACAATACCTTCGTCAAACTGGCTTTATGAAATTAAAGTTTAACGATGTAGGGGATCAAGAAGTCGTAATTAAGGTAGTTGACACTTATGATTCAACAGAATATAGTTTCACTATCGAAGTGTATGATTCTCTTGAATTTACTATTGCTAAAAATCCACTTGAAGATGGATTCATGGTTGTTGAAGCAGGGAATATGTACATTGGACAAATTCCAACGGCAAATATGTATCTTAGCGAGGATGCCCCGGTATTCACTTCAATGACAGTAAAGTGGCAAACTTGTACCTATGAAGGTGTTTGTGACGGTATGTGGATTTATGATTTGGATATGACCCAATCTGCCCAAGGCTGGCAAATTGATGTCGATATACCAAATGTCGTTAATCCTGATTTGCCGGCAAGACCATATGGTTATGACTATGGTGATTACTTTTACATCGTGATTGATGGTGTTGATGATATGAATAATAACTACAAATCAATAAGAGCTGCTGAACCATTGTACAAATGGGTAGTTACTCAAGATGTACCACCGCCGTCACAAATGAGCGATGACATGCTTAACTCACATATCGATAAACTCAACGAAAAGATTGACCAAATAAAGAATGACATTGAGACCACCACAGATGACGATACAACCAGTTTGAAAGTAGAATTGGTTAATGCTGAAGCAGAACTTGAGTTAGCCTGTCTTGATGCAAGAGTAAATTGCGTCGAAGAGCAAACCTCGGGTACATCCGCTGAAGAAACTAATTCTAACGATAATACAATGTTGATTTTGGGTATTGTTGCCACAATTATCATCGTTGCACTACTCGGTGGTATGTTCCTAATGCGAGATAACCGTAGGCACGATGAGTCACAAGGCTTCAAGTGGGCAAATTCTACACTTCCTGCAAGAGATGCAGTAGCGAACTCGATGTACGGTGGTACTCAAGCAATTTTCCAAACACAATTATCTGCGCCACAGTATAGCCAACCTCAGCAAACATACTATCAACAACCACAACCGATCCAACACACTCCACAACCAACTGCTAGGCCTGCTGGTCCACCGATTCAAGCTCATCGAGGTCCACCATTACCTCCTGGCGGCCTTCCATCAGGATGGTCCATGGATCAGTGGGAATACTACGGTCAACAGTACCTTGACCGCATGCAGAATTGAGGCATTTTTGTTTTGTGGAACTTTCTAAACCCATAAAGGGGAGTAGTGTGAGGGGCAGTCGTGAGCAGTGAAGATACCACCACAGAGGAACCTACTCAAGAAGAGGTAACCATTTGGGCTCCTGAGCCGACTGGCACTGATGAAATAATGACATTAGCCGTTGATAAATGGATTGAAGGTGTTGAATTTTCATCCACCGAAGAAGTCCCAATTCCTGAAACCTTAGTTGACCAAGTTATTGGTCAAGAAACCGGATCTGTGGTCATCAAGAAAGCAGCAGAGCAGAGAAGACACATGTTGATGATTGGGGATCCGGGCACCGGCAAATCTATGTTGGCAAAATCAATGACGGAATTATTGCCTAAGGAGGTATTAGAAGATGTTCTAATATACCCAAATGAAGATGACGAAAACGCACCAAGGGTTAGATGTGTTCCGGCATCACGTGGCGATAGAATCGTAAAGCTACAACGGGAAGCTATTAGGCAGCAAAAAGAGCGGTCACAAAAAATGTTATTGATTGCTTTTGCAGCAATAGGTTTCCTATTGGTGATAGCAACATTGCAAACTGGTGACATCATCACACTATTATTTGGTGGATTCCTACTTATGTTTGGGTACATGTTCATCAGAGGTAGGCTTGGTGCATCTGACGAAAGTCGAATCCCTAAATTGCTGGTAAAGCACGAAATGAATGAATTGCCACCATTTATCGACGCCACCGCAACCCTTTCTGGCTCACTACTTGGAGATGTAAGGCACGATCCGTTCCAGTCAGGTGGCATGGAAACCCCAGCCCACGATAGGGTTGAGCCTGGTGCTATTCACCGTGCTCACAAAGGCGTGCTCTATATCGATGAAGTAAATCTGTTGAGACTAGAAGAGCAACAAGCCCTGCTAACCGCTATGCAAGAGAGAGCATTTCCAATTTCAGGTCGTTCAGAACGCTCATCAGGGGCTTTGACCAAGACCGAACCGGTTCCTTGTGATTTCATTTTAATTGCTGCAGGTAACCTGGATGCTATCCAAGGAATGCACCCAGCACTTAGAAGCAGAATCCGTGGATATGGATATGAGGTCTATGTTAACTCAGAGATGCCAGACACATCTCGAAATCGTCGAAGACTAATACGCTTCATTGCCCAAGAGGTTACTAGAGATATGGGTACAAACAGAGAGATTCCACACTTCGATAAATCTGCAGTTGGCATCATACTAAGAGAAGCACAACGAAGAGCCGGGCGTAGAGGCAAATTATCACTTCGTTTGAGAGAATTAGGTGGACTAATTAGAATTGCCGGGGATCTTGCCTGCGAAGAAGGTTCTCCATTAACCACTGCTGCACACGTTCTTGGCGCAAGAAATATCGCCAAACCACTAGAGCAACAAGTCGCAGACAGAATGATTGAACGCCGAAGAGATTACTCTTTACTAGTCAACTCTGGTGAACGTGTTGGTAGAGTTAACGGGCTAGCTGTATTAGGTGCTAATTCTGGGTTATCTGACTTTAGTGGAATAATGTTACCAGTAGAGGCACTTGTTACCCCATCTCAAGGAGGCGGCGGTAAAATTCATGCGACTGGAGGATTATCTGATTTAGCCAAAGAAAGTGTCACAAACGTTAGTGCCGTAATTAAGAAACTGACTGGAAAGGATATTTCTGATTATGATATACACATTCAATTCGTTGATACTCATGGTGTAGATGGCGACTCAGCGTCAATTACTATCGCAACAGCAGTAATCTCAGCATTAGAAGAAATACCAATCAGACAAAATTTAGCCATGACTGGTTCATTATCAGTTAGGGGAGAAGTACTCCCAATTGGCGGAGTTACTGCCAAAATAGAAGCGGCTGCTGCAGCAGGAGTCAAGACTGTAGTAATCCCTCGAGCTAATATGCAAGACGTATTACTTGATGACAAATATGTTGATATTGTGGAAGTAATTCCAGTAGATTCGCTCGATGAAGTGATGGAGCATGCACTAATCAAACACGACCACAAAGCAGGTCTTGTTGAGCGCCTTGGTAACGTTATTGATCGATTGACTCCTGAAGTCTCTAAGAACTCACCATCCGCTTGATTCGCTAGTTTGAGTTGCTTGAGCGCGTTGACTACAAAAACGATGAGTATTAGGGAACGCCATGACACAACGCCAACAACCTCAGCAAACTGTTGAGGCAAGTGCTGCAGCACTGTTTGTGTTATTCTTAGTCACCATGATTGACATGATTGGATTCGGGATAGTAATCCCATTTCTAACCTACTTAGTAGAAGATTTAGCAGCGTCTGAAGGCATTACTGAAGTTGGGCTATGGGTTGGATTGTTAATGACGTCATACTCTGCAGCACAATTCTTGTTTTCACCATTTTGGGGCTCAGTATCCGACCGTATAGGGCGTCGTCCAGTATTGATGATTGGTTTAATTGGAAATACAGTTTTCTTTGCTATGTTTGGATTGGCTAACACCCTTCTGATAGCGTTAGTGGCAAGATTTCTTGCTGGTGTCTTTAACGGTAACCTAGCGGTTGCCAGAGCGTACATAGGAGATGTAAGCAGTCCAGCCCAGATGACTACTAGAATGGGAATAATAGGTGCTGCATTTGGGCTTGGATTTACCATCGGGCCATTTATCGGCGGTGAGTTATCAAATCCTGCGGCAAGATGGGATTATTTCGAATCAACTATATTTGAAACATATCCATATCTTTTACCTTGTCTAGCAGCCGGTGCTCTGTCGATGTTTTCTTTGATATTTGCCTATTGGAAATTACCAGAATCATTGCCTAAATCAAAACGTGCTAAGAGTGATGGTTTGGGTTGGAATGCTAGAATTGGCAAATCTATTTCGCAATCCATATCTATGCTTAAGACCGGTTCGATATCGCTAATCATTTGGGTCACTATGTTGTTTATTTTTGGATTTACAATTATGCATGCTGTATTTATTTTGTATACAGGAATGGATATTAGTTCTGGTGGACTTGGGTATGATGAAGCCCAAAATGGTCGGATTTTTGCAATAATTGGCATCGCAGGCATTGTTACCCAAGGTGTATTAATCGGACCATTATCACGGAGATTCGGCCCTGAGAAATTACTACCAATATCATGTCTAATTACTGGTTTAGGCCTAGTTTTAGTACCGTATACCCAAGCTGATTGGGCACTTGCTCAATTATTCTTGGTAGTGATATTAATCGCAATCGGTAATGGTATATTCCAGCCCACGTCATCTTCATTGCTTACTACTACAGCCAAACGAGAGGGTATCAATTTAGGAGTCGTGATGGGGGCACAAGAATCAGTTAGTTCATTCGCCCGTATCTTAGGGCCATTGACTGGTGGTGTGGTTTGGACATTTACAGTTTCAAAAGATTGGCCCCTTGATTACCATACATCATTTCATCTATGTGGCATAGTAATGTTATTTGCCGCTTTACTATCTATGCGAATCAAAGTAATTTCACACGATATTTTAGAAGAATCATAAAACTTCTGTCAAGATTTTCTCTAACTCAGTGTTAATCATCAAAATCAATGTTCCAAATTCTGGTGGGATATTTGGGTCTTCATACAATTCCTCAAGTTTTGATTGGGACATTGCAATACGTACATCTAATTTCTTCGCCTTATTTAGCAGCCATTGTTCGCATGCTTCTTTGGCTTGCCTGCGTATGTTTCTTGGGACTTTAGGGTCATCAATTTGATTGATAACAGTCGCTACTTGCTGAAGCCTTGTTTCTATATCCATCATAAACCCTCAACGCTGACCAGTTAGCCCACCTAGTAGGCCGCCTTTAAGTTCACTGGCGACATGGCTATGACATGGCACTAACCTCTGAACAGGTTCTAGGTTGGAGCAGAGTGTGTGTCTTGCTGCTTGGAATGGGTTGGGCCGCCTGGATGGATCACAAAACTAGGCGGGTAAAAAATGAACATTGGTTGGTTTGGGTCAAGCCAGCAATTTTTCTTTGGTGTTTGGAATTGATTGCTCGAGAAGCAGATTGGACCATCTATTTGACTGCCTCAGCGGTCGTAGCCTATGCTTCAGTTGCGATAATTGGCAGACCTACCTTCAAAGATATTAGGTCTGGGAATAAATTAGATCTTACTGTTGCTATTTGGTATTTAGTTAGCCTAATTGGAGTGGTAATTGGCTTCAGTAAATATGGTGATGTTGACATACTGGATGTGATTTTAGGCGATGCGGTTGGAATGGCTGCATTATACTGGTCGACATTATCTGGTCTGTTGGTTATTTTTGCAATTGATTTAGGTTGGAGATTGCGGATGATTCATGGTGGAGCGGATGCTAAAGCATTGATGTGGGTTGCTATACTGATTCCAAATTGGTCAACTATGCCGGTAATGATGGATTATGGTGATGAACTAATCTTATCGCTTCCTCCAGCTATCTCTCTACTGATGTGGGGTGGAGTCAGTTTCCTACTGATTCCATTTATTTTAATGGTGAAGAATTTGTATCAAGGTAATGTAAGGAGACTAGGCGATATACGGATGTTTTGGCATTCAACAATAATGCCAATTGACCAGGTCGCAAAGCGACATGTTTGGCTACTAACATCTCTAGTGGAAATGCCTGATGGGAATATCAAACCCTATCACAAAACTAGAGCGCCACGCAGAACACCAACTGAAGATGAGCTGGCTAAATCAATAAATGAACTCAAACAACACGATATCAAATGTGTTTGGGTAAGTTACAAACTACCATTGTTAGTTTTTTTATTCCCGGCAATATTACCAATGGCTTTGTTGGGGGATATAACGGCTCTAATACTACATACTGTAGGTATTTGATTTTAAGCAGGAAATCAAGCACCTTTACGCTCGATGTTCTTTGGCCTTAGTCCCTTGTAGTTGCACTTTCTGCAACTTTTTGCACGCCAAGCAAGTCTTGCATTACACTTCATGCAAATTTTGCGACGAAGCATTCTTGCTTCTGCTTCTGGGAATCGTGCCATGTCCATTCCACCAACTTCCCCTATTTAATCACCACCAAACTACTCTGCAGTGGTTTAACTAGTAACAGTACATTGAAGCACTTATTTCACAAGCAGCAAATATGCGAATTGTGCGTCTTCCCGGCATACATCACGATTCGAACGTAGTTTTAGCACTTGGTACACTAGGAAATATATTAATCGATGCAGGTACTTCATGGTACCAAACACTGCAAGTTGAGCGAATTAAAGGTATAATTGGTAACCAGTCTTTGGACAGGGTTTTACTCACCTCAAGGAGATATCCGTGCACAGGTGGTGCGGCTCATATTGCAGGAGAGTTTGCTTCTTGCACTATTCATATTCACCCCGAAGGGCAATCATCACTAGCAAAAGGAGATTTTTTCACAACATGGGCTAATCGCTTTGATTCAGACATGCCGATAACTCCCACAGAATCAGTAACAGATAAGGACATATTTCCGCTAGGCGATGGCCAAATTAGTGTAATTTCATTGCCGGGCCATAGTTTAGATGGCCTTGGATATTATGTCAAGGAAAAAGATCTACTAGTGGCTGGACCAATTATTCCTAGAGCAGACAGGCCAACTCGATGGGATTTACCAACAGGTTGTCTTCCAGACGTGATTGAGAGTTTGATGAATATTAACAAACTGAACTTGGACACTCTTATTCCACTGCAAGGGCCTGCAATAAAGGGGGTTGCTCACATCAAAGAAGTGCTTGAACGGCACATTGAATTCTTTGAACAATGTGTAAGTAATGATGGTCAATCGCCGAAGTCTTGGGCTAGGCCCGCACAGACCGCAATTTGGCTAACGCCTCACCCACCCTGGCCGTTAACTGAGCGTGAAGATGTCAACTAATTATCGGCATGTCCAGTATATTGCCGTGAGTATAACGTTCTGACTTCATTTCTAGTAATCTAGACCTTCGATTACTTCTTTGTTTGATTTTATCGTCAAAAATATCATTTTTATTGGTATTTGATATTATCAGCCCCTCCCAATCATAGGTAAATTTAGACCAACCACTTTGAATGATGATTTGATTATCGACAGTCCTTATGCTTGTGATGCTATCTTCATGCTTGAACAACATAACGACTTCATTTGGTACATCTCTTCCGACTAACCATACATCCCCAGTTTCGTTACCAACTAATATTTTATCAGAAGTTGAACTTACTCGGCACAACGATCTAACCACCGTTGTAGAGGTTTCATAGGCGTCTAGTAGTTCTAGGCGAGGTAGGCTTAGACGAATCACATTACCTTTAACATCACCAATAACTATTGATTCACAATCCCCTGTGGGTCCTTTCATTCCCAAAAGAACCGATGCTGGATATTGCATTCGGTAATTCGTTCTTCGACCAAAGTTTGGTCTCCAGCTAATCATTCCATCATCTAATGCAACAACATAACCTGCAGACAAGATCATGCTGCGTACTACTATTCCACTTGACATACTTTGTTAATGATAGCCGGGGGTACAGTTACTTTTCTCACACCCCTAGGATAGAAGTGAAAGTGAAATCAGTAGGCGTCTTCGTTCTTATTTTCCTTTTTCCAAGCACGATAACAAGATTTACAGACTCTCACGCGGCCTTTTGCAGCAGTAAATTTACCTTGTCCCCACATGTCAATGGCGTTGTCTAGTGATAGTGATCTGCCACCTAATGACTTGTCGGCAAACTTTGCGCAGGAATTTATCCCACAAGCCAATTCACCTTGGTCACGGCTTTTTTTCTGGTCTTTCTTGTCAGAGCCGTCGTCTTTTCGATGTTTTCTGGCTTTTGCCTTGAAACCCATATCCCACCCAGTTGAGAGTGCTTCTTGAATTTTAGGGTCTCATTGCTTGGATGCTTCACCAAGTTGCGATAGTAATCCATCAAATATCCGTAGCAAGCCTCGCAGAGTTACTTCTGAGACATTAGCAACTTTACAGATGTCTGATTGAGTTCTTGAAGTTCCAGACTCCGAAGCGGCTTTGTAGATCAATGCAGCGGCGACACCCATCGGTTTCTTGCCTTGCCAAATGTCTTCGTGTGGTTGTATCTTTGACCACAGGTGGTTTACTTGGGTAAAGATATTTGGTGGTAACTGCAAATCGGAAATGAATTTGTCAAAGTACTCATTTGGGGAAGTGATTTTGTGGAGATTCAGTTTCCTTGAAACTTGTCTGATTAATCTCGAAAGTTCTTTTTCAGTGATGTTATAACTTTCTGAAATCTCCGGTATTTGTCTTGGTAGATTTTCTTCTCTGGCTACTAAGTAGGTACAGGCTGCAGCGACACCTGCGATGGATCTTCCTGTCACGAAACCTTCGCCACTGAGTCTTCGATACAGTCTAGCAGTTTCTTCTTGTAATGATTTTGGTAAGTCAGATCTGTCGCGAATCATTTGGTTAGCTTTCACTAGATTGCGTTCCCGACTCTTACGAGTTTTGGATCTCTCGTCAATTACTCGTCGCCTGCGCCATTCTCTACGTGCTTGTGAACTAATTCCGTGTCGCCCAGCTGAACCAGTGTTCAAATCTCTGACATCAATACTGGTGTTGAGACCTTTGTCTGCTAATGTGTAGGTTAGTGGTTGTCCGACCCTTGACCGGTCTTCGGATTTGTCGCGATTGGTCCATTCTGCTCCGGGGTCAATGACATTTTCCTCAACAACTAGTCCGCATGAGTTACAAACTATCTCGCCTCTAGAATCATCGAGTTGCCAGTCGACTACGCCACATTCCTCGCAGGGTTTGGTATGCCCATCCAGTACTCGTCTGTTTGGGTCAACCAGTCCGTACTCACGCGCAGGTCGGCTATTTGAATTTCGATTACTCGAATTTGTATTATGATTTGTCATCTACTCAACTCCTTGTTAACTAATGGTTTCACAGGCTATTTAAACTTGATGTCATGTTGTTGTTGTTGTTANCATTGACAGNCTTGCTATAAATCAGTTAGTATTCACCAATATGCTNNTAGGTAAGTTAGTTTGAATATAAACTGTTGTTTAACGACAATTTAGTTGTTGTACCCTGCATCGAGAACTTGAGTGTTAATGGTATAGTTCAAAGACGGNACGCGTAAGGAGTAGATTGACAGACATGCCAGCCACAGTAGTTTTAGGTGCCCAGTGGGGCGATGAAGGCAAAGGAAAATTAGTCGACAGGATTGCAGAACAGGCTACTTGGGTTGCAAGATTCCAAGGCGGCAATAATGCTGGGCATACTGTAGTACTTGGCGATCAAATATTGAAATTTCATCTCTTGCCATCAGGGATTACCAGAAAAGAGTGTAATCTGGTTCTTGGTGATGGAATGGTCATCGACCCGTGGGTACTTGATACGGAATTAAAAAATTGGCAAGAGTCTAGCGGAGAGGACCCACGTGGCGACAGACTGTTTGTCAGTGAAAGAGCCCACATAATTTTGCCTTTCCACCGATATTTAGACGGCTTAGATAAGAAAATCGGCACGACAGGCCGAGGTATTGGACCATCTTATGCTGATAAAATAAACCGCATAGGCCTTAGATTTGGCGATGTCGAGGAAGTCAAAGATGATGACATATGGTATGAATTAACCGTCGAGCGCATGAACGCTTCATTGAGCGCTGCTGGATGTCAAGATAGAATTACTAAAGATGGCCTAAAAAGCGATGTCAACTGGATTTGGAATAATTACTCCAGCTGTATAAACAATACTGGATTAATGATTGATAATGCATTGAAGATGGATGAACATGTTATTCTGGAAGGTGCTCAGGGTTGCTTACTCGATATTGATCAGGGGACTTTCCCATATGTCACATCTTCAGTCACTTCAAGAGGTAATGCCTCACATGGNGCAGGTATTCATCCGGGACATATNGANGAAGTAATTGGAATAACTAAGGCATACATCACTAGAGTTGGTAATGGTGCAATGCCCACAGAATTACTGGACGAGGTGGGTGACCACTTGGGTACAGTGGGNCATGAATTTGGTACCACTACTGGCCGTAAGCGTAGATGTGGATGGTTTGATGCTGTAGTCATGCGGCATGCAAATCGTATCAATGGTTTCACTGGACTTGCTNTAACAAAATTAGACGTACTTGGTGGATTAGATGAACTAAAAATTTGTGTGGCCTACGAACTTGACGGCAAAGAAATTCTTGAGATGCCAGCCAGTGCAACAGCGCTTGCTAGATGTAAACCGGTCTACGTCACTATGCCAGGTTTCCCATCACAGACCTTGATTGAGTGGCTAGGAATTGCTAAGAAAGCTAATGGTGAAAAATTAGGATTTTCTATTCTTCCCACTGCTGCCCAACAATACATCAAGCGGATCGAGTCAATAGTTGGCGTACCTTGTTCCTCGGTTGGGGTAGGGCCTGACCGTGATGCAACAATTGACCGAGTAGAGTAATTCTTCAATTGATAACAATCAAAAGGTGAAGACCCTCCGCACAACTAGAGGGCGCTTAGCTCAGTTGGAAGAGCGTCTGGTTTGCAACCAGAAGGCCGGGGGTTCAAATCCCCCAGTGTCCACCATTATCCTCTAATGACGTCGGCAACGCATATTGTACAGTGCCCTTTTTACTCATGGTTGTGAATGGTAACTAGCGATTACTCCCAGTAGGATTAAACCAATCCAACCACCAACAATTAAGCAAAATGGTGGAAAAATTGTTCTCAACAAAGGATTATTGTCTGTTACTAGGTGATCTCCAATTACCAATGCAATCAAACCGGTTAGCACTGGGATTAAGTGGTAAAACCAGGCTAAGTTGCTAGCGTATCGCTCGTCCTCTGGAACCGGCTTTCTTGTGGGCTCACCAGTTTGTTCAAGCAATATTGAGCAAGTTGGACAGATTGTCCATTCTGGATCAACGGAGATATTACATTCAGGACATAGATGCATTGGAATCGTCAAGCTATCGTGGTTGTGTTTTATTGGACAAACCTAATCTCGTTTAGGTTTGTATCCCTTGTTTAGCAAATGTTCTGATACATTACGTCACCGTTCTCTTGAGTTTGCACTCGCCAGCAAGTATACTGGTATCTGTATTACATTATGTCTAGTCTTACAGGGTTAAGCGCTACGTCTTCTTGGTCAGTGGTGGTATTGCTTTGCGCTCTGTATAATACAGCGCATAGGATACCACAAACTGTAGGTGCAAATAGCAGTGGTAGTAACACAGTCAATGATTGACTTATGAAAAATACTACTACGCCAAATCCACCTAGAAACATGCCCAGCAAATTTGCTAGGGGCAAGGCTCCGTTTGTGTCTATTACTTTGTTCATCATAATACACAGAACTGACGGGAGGTATATGAAGGACTGTTTTTGTCATTTATATAGCCAAATAATCAACTTTCTGATTGATGTTAATTAATTTTGATTACCTTGAGAACGGTTCCTATTACGGCGTCTTCTTGGCGACTGTTGCCTGTTTGAATTATTATTTCCCTGACTTTGCGATTGAGACTTAGGCTTGTTTTGGCTCTGCTTACTCCGGCTTTTGTTATTATTGCGATTTGGCCTCTTCGGTTTATTGCCAGATTTCCCAGTCTTCATCTTTCCAGGTTTCTGGCCAGGTTTTGGAATTGCCCCAACAAAATGGAATTCATGAGATTCATCAACATCAATTTCAAATCCAATCAATTGTTGTATTCCAATCAAATATCCTGATTCGCTTTCGTCACAAAACCCATACGCAATTCCAGATTTACCAGCCCTTGCGGTTCGGCCTATACGGTGAACATAACTTTCAGGCTCATTGGGCAAGTCATAATTGAAAACATGAGTAATATCATTCACATCGATTCCCCGGCTAGCAATATCAGTTGCTACAAGAATCGACGTGTGGCCTGTTTTGAAATTAGCTAATGCCTTAGTTCTGGCACCTTGGCTTTTGTTGCCGTGGATTGCTGCAGCATTGATTCCGCTTTGGTCTAGTTGCTTTACTAAACGGTTTGCACCATGTTTAGTTCTAGTAAATACAATTCCTTTGTTTACCCGTTCTTGCTTGATAATTTTCACAATAAGCCGACGCTTGTCGGCCTTCCTGACAAACATTACTTTCTGAGCAATTCTCTCAACGGTGATTTCTTCAGGACTAACATCTACTTTTACGGCGTTGTGTAAGAATGAGGCGGCTAATTCAGCAATGGATTTGGGCATTGTGGCACTAAATAACAGATTTTGACGTTGTCTTGGTAGTAGTTTAAGCACTTTTTTGATGTCTCTAATAAAACCCATGTCGAGCATTTGATCCGCTTCATCTAAAACGAAAAATTCTACTCGGCCTAGGTCAATGTAACCTTGACCAATTAAGTCTAGTAATCTGCCTGGAGTCGCTACTAAGACATCTATGCCTTTTTGCAATGCTCTTACCTGTGGGTTTTGTTTAACTCCCCCAAAGATGACTTTGTGTCGGATATCCAAATGTCCACTGTAGGCGGAAAAACGTTCATCAATCTGAGCGGCTAGTTCACGAGTTGGTGATAGTACTAGAGCGCGAATATGGCGCTTAGATTGGGGCTTTGAGCGACTTATTATTTGTAATACAGGTAGGGCAAACGCTGCGGTTTTACCTGTGCCGGTCTGAGCTACCCCAAGCACGTCTCTTCCATCTAGTAGTGGTGGAATCGCCTGTGCCTGCACTGGAGTTGGTGTTGTGTAGCCTTCTTGTTCTACAGCAAGAAGGAGTTTTTTGGATAATCCTAATGATTGAAAGTCTTGCATTTAATGTTCCCCAGTAGAGTCACATAGTGTAACAATGATAACTCCTAGGATTGTATCTGTTTGGCTTATTACCTAAAACTAAGTAGGTCAGTTTATCATCAATGGTGTTGATTCTAACCAGTCAATTCAACAGCGGTTGGAAATAAATGTCAATTACTTTTGGTGCCGTTTGATAATTGATTGGTAGGCTTTACCACTGGTTCTTAGAGTTCGTGTTTGAGTTTCATAATCAACGTGGTACAGGCCAAAACGCATGGTATATCCTTCAGCCCATTCAAAATTATCCATCAATGACCAGTGATAATATGATTTGATATCTACTCCCTCTTTGATTAGTTTAGCAATGATCCACAGGTGCCTTTTGAGATGTTTTGGCCGTAGATTGTCTTCCTTGTCAGCAACGCCGTTTTCAGTTATCTCAATTGGAAGGTTTAGTTTACCTAGCCATTTACTGGCTCTCTCAAGCCCCTCTGCGTACATTGGATAGCCAAATTCAGTGACCGTTTCATGGGTTCTCGATGGTAAATCTATTTCGGTGGTTTGTGGCAAGAATGGACTGGTCAAAACATGAGTGTAATAATTTAGGCCAATAAAATCGGCCGAGTTTTTGACATTTTTTACCGAAACTCCGTACATTCGACCCTTCTTCAAGGCAGATATTATCGCACCATTCCAGATATAATTTATGGCGAAACTTGTCAGCCAGTGTAATAGATTCCATCGCCTGTAAGGGTCAAAAATTGTAACATTCTTGGCTAGTCCAATGTATGACTCTGGAGACATTTGCTTTAATTCATGGTAAACTTCTCCATGGGCAATCATCACATTCTTCATTACCCGAATAGCTTTGATTGGTGAACGCTGTCCAGGGGGGAACATCCCCATGTGGTATCCCATTATGGAAAATACATCAGGCTCATTAACAGTGCACCACTTTGTTACGCGACTAGAAAAGTAAGGAAACAGCTTTTTACAGTAATTCTGGAAGTAAACTAAGTTTTCTCGATGGTAAAATCCGCCTAAATCTTCGAACCAAACCGGATGAGAAAAATGATGCAAAGTTATCATCGGTTCAATACCCCTAGCAATTAGTGAATCAATCATTTGCGAGTAGACTTCAATCGCTGCTTCATTCCACTCTCCTTGAACCGGCTCTATTCGGCTCCATTCAATGGAAAATCTGTAGCTGTCGACGCCTAATTGCGACAGCAATTCATGGTCTTTAGCCCACAAGTTCCAATGGTCGCAGGCTTTACCACTCTGTTGTTTGCCTTCACGCTGCTCAAATTGAGTCCAGTTGTTGGTATTATCTCCTTCAATTTGGTGTGAAGCAGTTGCCACACCCCAAACGAAACCTTCTGGCATGGCGATATTATCCAAGTTTACTTTCGACCAATCAAGGTGGGGTTCTGGGAATAGAAAATGAAGCAGTGTGACAATCAGTAGGTAGCCGCCTAGACTGAGTAATAGCCCACTTGTCCACTCCATGTCTGGGTTAGATTAAATCCGGTTATCAAACTTAGTGTAGGGCAAACATTCTTCACTACTTATCAGTAGCATGACTTGGTTGTATCAATGCCCGACTTAGCCGGTGAATTAATCGAAGGTGTGTTAGAGTCTGTTGGCGAACAGATTGACAAAAAGTTAGGCAAAAGAAATTGGATGAAACCACTTTACTGGTTTAGTGTCGTGATTGTTTTGGGTTTCCCAGTAGTATACTATTTTTGGTGACTTTCTCGCCTTGAGATGGCAATCATTGCAAGCCCTAGCGCCGCAATACTTGCCACGGCAGTAAATCCAGGAGTATCTTCTTCATTAACATCACAGCCATCGTCTAGAGCATTAACACCACCCCAATTGCCGTCATTGTACCAACATGAAGACCAAGTCTTGAACCAATCACCGTGAGGATAATTGGTATTATTACCTTCAGCATCAGTTGCTTTTACTCGCCAATTTACGTAAGTGTGGTCAGATGGAGGAGTAATAGAAATCGAATGGACTCGGTCATTTACTGCCGCTTCCATAATGACGGGCGGGTCACAGACACCATCATTGGTGCAGACTTGAGTTATCAAGTCAAACGTTGTGCCGTTCTCATATGCTTCTTGACTCATTTCAATGGTCAAACTCCACTTGACTTTATCTACTGATGGTGAATCTCTCTCTAGAACCAAAAAGGGGATATCATCTCCTTCGGGATTAACATCTTGACCGCCTTCTATTGCTGCACCAAGGGCGCTTGGTAGAGTTAACAGGGCTAATGCGATGAATATTACAAGTCCCTTATGTGCCATGTTTTACGCACTTTCCGTTGCTATTTAGGATTAAGCATTGGGTGTTTGAAAAAGTACTGATGATTACTAATGGCTTGATAGTTCACTGACTAAACATTCATGTGTAGATGGTGCCAGCGCCTATTTGCTGTTGGGTATGTCTTGACATAGCAGGGTGATTTAGGGGAATATTATGAAATCAACATATAGACTAATGGGGATTGCCGATTTTATCACATTGGCAAATGGTTTGCTTGGTGTAGCAGCACTAATGTTCATCATATTGGCAGTTGAAGATTTACAGGAACCATATTTTGCTGACGGTGTTAAAACAAATTACATCTGGGGTGCAATGACTTGTATCATGCTTTCAGTTATTGGTGATATTATTGACGGTCCGATCGCTAGAAGGTATTCAAAGAGAAAACTGCTTGGTGGAACTTTAGATGTTATGTCTGATTGTATTTCATTTTGTGTTGCACCTGCTTTACTGATGTTTGTCATGTTTGGCAGATGGGGAGAAGCATCCCCCGCATGGACAATCTCACTTGGTATTGCAGCTGCGTGGATTATTGTGACAGGAATGCTGAGGCTAGCTCGATTTCAGTATGAAGAAGCATCAGATAAAGTCTATTTCCATGGTTTGGCTTCTCCAGGCAATGCCATGGTGTTAATCACCGTTGCTGCCTTAATTTGGTTGCAGCCGGCGACTGGACTTGGACCGGATGTTTCAACAGAATGCATTTTCTGTTTTGAGCCAAGCAACTCATCTGTAGAGAAACCATTTTTTGATTTTGTTATTTTACCAGTGATGTTTATTTCTGGGGGATTAATGATTGCTGACCGTAAACTGCCAAAAAATAAGCATGGTTTGCCAATGAAAATTTCTGCTATACAGGGCTTAGCAATATTGTTTGGCACCTTGTTATCATGGGCACAATCAACCGATGCTGGAATTGATTTAGGAGATACTAAGCCGCAGTTTTTGTTGTATTCAATCTCAGCAATATTATTAATATTTTACATAATCTCAGGACCAAAACAATCTGAATTACAAGAACGACAACAACTTACTGAGTCTGAGTAAGTTTTAGGTGGTTTTCAGGTTTCTCTTCAATTCTTGATTGAATCATTAGGTGAATCATAAATGCCAATATGCCGATTGAGAAAATTATATCCCAAGAAATCTTGAATATCAATCTTGGAAGGTTTGGTGACAATGACAATTGTAATGCTAGCATACAGATTCTGGCAACCAAGAAATACGCGACATAGTTCATGTTATAACCTTTGGAATAAAACATACTAAACCACAATAAGGACATGGCTGCAGCAGGTCCACCACCCATGAATCCAACCCATGAATTGCTGGGGGAGAAACGGTCACCAATATAACCGCCGTTTAGGTAAACAGAGCCAGGATCAACATCTCTTGGGGAGCCAAAACCTCCGACTTGTCCTAAAGCCGCCCACCAAGTGAACCATACTACCAGTGGCAGTATAGTGACAATCATAGTACGAGGGATTTCTTTGGTGAAATCAGATGATTTAATTTGCAAAAATGCTAATTCATTATCCAAAAACGACCTGAATGCAACAAATAAGGCTATAGTAATTCCACCAACATAGCCACCCCAACTCATTGTAAGCCAACATAAAGTAACCATTGTAAGGATTTCATAGCCCTTGTCTTGCTTGGTGATTTTAAGATAAATTCCAGAAACAATTGCACTGACTAAACCAATTAAAACCACCCAATCAATAATATTGCTTTCTTGGTACATCAATAATGGTATGATTGTAAAGAAAGCAATGATAGAATAACGGATTCTCAAATCTGTGATGACTTTGTGAGCATACATGTATATCATTATTCCAAGGAAAGCGAGCACGGTATTCATGATTAATGGGCCAATATCCCCGCTAACTGAAAAATTAATCGCCCCACGTGGGAATGAGAAGTATAAGGTTCGGTAATGAGATAATAATGTGGTAGGTATTATTGCAATTACATAAAATCCTAGAACTAATCGATTGGTTTTGCTGCCCTCTTTAGCCTTCAAAAAGATTGGAGTTAA
>PBTA01000021.1 GCA_002726395.1 Methanobacteriota archaeon
CGGTGTAAATAATCATTACCATAAATAGGATTATCGAGCTAATAGTCATTCTTTCCCTAACTTTTTGGGAGAATTTATCGGTGCAAAATAACACTATTACAATTAACGCAAATAATATCGGTAAGAAGTAGCCAAACATGTAGTAGAGTAATGCTAGTGTGTCTCTGTTGTATGAGATGAATGCTGATGCGGCAAACACTGTAAATATTGATGCAGCAGTATACTTTATGACACTAGATGAAAAATCTTGCTTGCGCATGATGAAAACAATACCGGCAATTATGCCACAAAAAAAGATTGCCGAAATGGCTAGGTCACTAACTCTCATGCCGATTTCGTCATAGGTGATTTTTTCCCACTCAATGTTATCTCTAGTCAAATCTTCAAAATATGGGTGGTCATTTTCTTGCATCCATTCATTTCTTGAAATAGTGGAATTCCAATTCCATTGGTCTAATTCTTGGACCTTTTCCTCAGTTATCTCTAATGCATCAAGCGGGAATTTACCATGCACAGCATGAGGCAATGGCAGGGATAACATAAGGGATGGTAAGGTTGCTAGGTCTCGCTGGTCAATCTGATTGGGGGAAATATAGTTCTGCTTGATATTTGGCCCCCACATCCAAGCACCAACTTCTCTAATTTCGAGGTCCGGTGAGCCATGTTGTCCACTATCTGTAAGGCCGTGGTCAGAAGTTACCACAACAGTCCAATCGTCAGGGACTTTGTCGAATATGGTGTTAAAATTATTATCCAGCCAAGTTAATTTTTCTTCGTATTCATCAGAATTTTCTACCCCGTATCGGTGGCCAACGCTGTCGAGTCCAGATAGATGCGCAATAATCACATTAGGTGCTTGTTCGAAGGTAACTCCTGGTTTTGTGTTACTCTTAGGTACCTCACCATCTAGCCAACTGTTTAGAGTCTCAAACGATTCTGTGTCTCCTTGGTAGTAATCAGCATGACCATAACGATGTTTCATGAAATTTATTTTTTCATTATTAGCATATAGGTCACCCCATACATAATCTCCAACAATTCCAACTCGGTAATCATAAATTCCATCATTATTACGATCAGATTCACTTGCTAATGTCCAGCCATCTTGAGTGCCAGGATGTTCTGGATGAAAATTGCTTAATCCTTCATTGGGTCTTGAAGGTATTCCAGTAGCCATTTCTTTGACACATGATGCGGTCATTGTTAGTGGATTAGTGAGTACATCGAGATAGGTGCCATTGGGAAATACTTGTGAATGCAATGTAGGCATCAAATCTTTGTCCAGCATTAAATCTCTAACCCCACCATCAAGGACGATGAAGAGTAACCCTTCAGAGAGTGTTTCATCTGGATTTGGCGGTAATTCAACCCCTTCCTCTGGCGCCGGTGCATCAGCAATTATGTATGAGCCAGTGTAAATAAATGACGGCAGGGCTAAGACCGCGACCATTATTATCGCAGCAAGGATAAATTTCCCCTTACTAAGTATGGCCCAGTCGGCTTTATCCATATCCCGTCAAATAAAGTTCAATACTTAAATTGCATGTCGACAAACCGAGCATTACCTCATTTAGTGAGTAATATATCTTGACCCATTATCTTGCGTCATTCAAATTTACTGCAGAAACTTCTAATCTTTCGTGAGTTGGGTGTACTTCGATTAGAAGCACTGGAACTTCAACAACATTGGCAATATCTTCGGCAATCGATAATGGTAGTTCGATACGTTGCTGTGCAGCATCATATCTAATCCAGCCTTCAGATAATCCTAGTTCGTTTGATAATTCACTCAAGTCATCATAGGCATCTTCGGTCTCAGTAGGTATGGCACCAAACAATATTGTGTCATCATCACTCAACACTTCGTAGGGTCTTAGGGTGGTTTTTGCTCGTCGGCGGAATCTTGCTCGTAATTGTCCAGCATCTTTGAAACTGGCACTACAAAACTTGACGTGGAAACTCATATCTTTAGCATAGTTTTTCAATTTTAATGCTAATTCTAGTGACCCTTCCGCGGCTGCAGTCATGGCACCACTGAGATTGAATCCTCTAACATCCATGTTATCTTGATTGCCAACGGTAATTTCCAGTTCATTTAGATTGAGAAACTGAATGTTACTGCCATTCATTGAGTCTAGTAGTGCTAGTAAATCTGTTTCTTTATCCGGTTCACAAGGTAATTCTATTCCGACATTAATACCCGCTTCATGGCAGCCGTCAATTACTGGCAGATATTTGGTTATTGTACCGTCTAATAGATGAAACCTAATCTCATCTAATCCTGCCTCGCCAAATCGTGAACAATTAACCGGGTTAAATGGTATTGAGGTGTAAAGATGGATGTGATGTTCAGGGCCAAATGCTGCCTTTAGTTGTTTAACTGCTTCAAGCGACCGTTCCATATCCAGCATTGGGTCGCCACCAGTAATTCCAGTCCCAGTAGCATTCATTGCTCGGCCTTCTTCAATTACTTCTGACCACTCAGAACATCTCCTTTCATTAGCAAACATATCAGGCGATTCCCGACGATTATCCGATAATGGACAATAGTCACACCCCCAGTGGCATTTACCAGTGACAAATAACACCAGTTTACTACCACGTTGACATTGAATACAACCTTCTGCTTCACCTAGCTCAGCAGGTATTATTTCAGTTGCCATCGGTAGTTGTCCAAGCATAGTAATACACGCCGCTATTGATTTACGGTTTCAAACCCTCGTACGAATTTATTGTTTAGAATCCATTATCCGACCGATTAGCCATCGATGAAATCTTCTATCACCAGTTAGTTCCGGATGAAAAGTAAGCGCTAATTTTTCGCCTTGTAATACGCCGACTACTTCTTGTGATAAATGGGCTACAGGTTGACATTTAATAGAGTCTTGAATAAACCGAGGTGCCCGAATAAATACACCAGGGAATTGTTCTGATTCCGAGTTTATGGCATCATTACCCATTGGTAATGGTTTGTGATTGAACTTGTCTCTGGTCAACTCAATCTCTACATTGGTTGATTGTTCTGGTGTTTCAAGAGTTACTTCGACACCTGCTTCAAAGGAAAATTTCTGTCTTCCCCAGGCGTTGCGGGCAATATCTAAATTGATGAAACGTTCACGTCCTTGAGTTGGTTGGGCAAGTAATATGGCTCCTGCACAGGTGCCTAATACGGGTCGATCTGGGTATTGTGTCATCCAATCAAATAAGCCTTCTAACAGAGATTCACTTAGGCTAGCAATTCGCATGGTTGTGGATTCTCCGCCTGGTAAGATCAAACCGTCAATCGATGAGTCAACTTGTTCTGATTTTCGTAACTCTACTACTTCCACTTCTTGCTGCATTTCCATGCTTGCTAGTTTAATTGCTTGATAATGCTCATGGCGGGCGCCTTGTAACATTGCAATACCAACGCGCATCATGACAATCCGTGGGGTTTGTCCTCTATCAGTCCAACGCTTATGTACATTAATTGAATAACTGTCGAGTCTAGCGTTAACCATGGCAAAGCACGAGGGGGATTGCTTCCTTGTCCCCGGACCGGTGCGAATGAATCAACGATGTCTTGAAGCAATGGCTAGACCGGTTATCACCGCTAGAGGAGGAGAGTTCCGTGATGTTATGGCGGACTTAAACTCAGGTTTGCGCTATGCGTTTAATTTGGCACCATCACAACCGGTAAAGAAAACTCATTCATGGTCTTCAGAAGACGATTACAAAGTGATGGTTGTTTCTGGTAGTGGAACTGCTGCAATGGAGATGTTAATCGCTAATCGTTTCCGACCCAATGATTTGGTATTAGTTCCAACTAATGGTAAGTTTGGTGAACGAGTTGCAGAGATGTGCAAACGATTTTGCAATGTTAAACATATCAAATACGAATGGGGTAGAGCCTTTGATTTGTATGAGTTGGAGCAACAACTCGAACGTGGTTGTTATGAAGCATTACTGATTTGCCACAATGAAACTAGTTCAGGAATAACTCAAGATGCACCAGCAATTGCTGAGATGTGTAATCGCTACAATACTTCGTTTATTTTGGATGGAATAACTTCGATAGGTGGCCTACCGGTTCACTTGGAAAAATGGAATGTAGAGGCTGCAGCCATGGGCGCGCAAAAATGCACCGCCGGTCCTTCTGGAATTGCAGCAATTGCGTTTACTACTAAATTTTATGAACGCTGCAAAGTGATTAGAGAACAGGGAGATAGTAATGCACTGTTTTACCTTGACATTATATCTGCCTTCAAAAAGGGTGATGACGACCAAACACCTTGGACTCCAGCAATCAATTTAGCAATGGGTTGGTCTGAAGCATTGAATGTCCTAAAAGAAGAAGGCTTGGAAAACCGCTGGAGCAGATGTCAAAATTTAGCATCAGGTGTGCAAAACCTGTTTAGTCATCTTGGTTTTGAATTGCCAGCAGACCCCTTTCATCGAAGTTCTACTGTTACAGCTATTATGTATCCTGAGGGGGTTAATGACCAATGGCGAGTAGATTTGAAAGAGCAGTATGCCACTCAAGTTATTGGGGCTCAAGATCATCTGAAAGGCAAGATGTTCCGTGTTGGTTCAATGGGTGAAACTACCAAGGAAGAAATGATTGAGGGTTGCAAAAGGATGCTAGAATGTTTCAAAAAGCATGGAGTTTCTATCCCAGAGGTTGATGTTGATTCGTTTTTCTGAGGTGCTTATTTGACTCGGTACATTGTTTTAGGGCGTTTTCAACCATTTCACAAGGGTCATGAATTTCTAGTTAATTCAGCATTAGAATTATCTCGTCAAACCGATGATGAACTAGTCATTGCTATAGGCTCGGCTGCTAAAGGTTGGGATTCTGATAATCCTTGGACGTTTGAAGAGCGAAAAGGCATGGTAGAATCATGGCTAAAATCTAAAGACAAGCGGGCAGAAATTATTGGTATTGAAGATATTAATGACCCACCAAATTGGGTGTCGCATGCCACCAAGTTTCACGGGGTTGGGGTTTTGGTGACTTCAGATAAGGATACTCATGACTTATATCAGCAATCTGGATTTGAAACAAGTCTAATTAATTTATCAAATCGGGATAATTTCGAGGGTTGGCGAGTACGTCAAACGGCCTTAATGTTGTCCACTGTTTATGATAATGACGCGGTAGCAAGTGTTCTTGGCGCCTCAGTTCCAGAAATAGTAGTCAAATGGCTAATCGATAACGATGCAATATATCGTTTATCAACTATGGGTTCAGGAGTCAATGTCGGTTAATCTGATGCAACAACTACCCTAGAGGCTATCAAGACTTTTTTCTTGTACATATAACCGGCTTCTACAACATCAACAACAATTCCGCTAGGATATTCTTCTGAGGCAGGAATAGTGGTTATCGCCTCCATTTTTGCTGGGTCAAATTTTTGTCCTTTTGCTTCTATTGCAGTTAAGCCATCACCGGATAACTCGTGCCACATTTTGTTACGCAGCAAACGAAGCCCTTGTGCCAATGGCGATTGGTCGCCATCTTCGATATTAGACATAGCACGATCAACATCGGCTAGAACAGTGAGCATTTTTCTAGCTAATCCCATGCTGCCATATTGAATTAATTCCGACTTTTCACCAATAAAGCGCTTACGTACATTCTGGATTTCAGCATCTTTGTAAGCGATCTCTTTTTCCGCAAGTTCAGCCCTTTCAAGAGCTGCTTCCAGAGGGTCTTTCTCCTCTTCAACTACCCCAACTTCCATGGTGTCAGAACCCTCTTCAATTACCGGGAGTTCATCATCCACAGAGTCAATAGGTGCCTCATCAGATTCTTCAGACATGGTGTTGGGTGCAAGCCCTTATTCTTCAATCCGTCGTCTATTATTGATGCAAATAATTGCTTAGATTGTGGACTCCATGGCCCCACTGGATGGCTTCAAGATGTTCTCTGCCAACAATTCCGATCACTCCTTCGGTATTTTCCCAGGTAGTTATTGCGTGAACTAATAATTTTGAATTACGAGTATGAGCCTCAAAGGTTGGGATTATCTTAGGGTCCTCTTTTTCATCAATTGTTTCACCAAGTTGTTTTCGTCGTTCCATCCAATCGATGCAGACCTTGTCAGCAAACTCATCTTCGGGAAGATTTGCCAATTTATGTCTCAAATCTTTCCATGTAGCGCTAGAGTACAAATCCTTCCGACTCTCAATTACTCGGTCTAATGCCACATCTAAGTACAGATAGGTTCTTGCCTCCCAGCATTCCCAATGACCTAAACTCATGTAGTTCATCAATAATAGGAGCCCTTCTTCCCCATTATTCAAATTTTGAAGTATTTCACGCACAGAACCATCTTTGGCTCCAATATCTTCCATCCAATCTAATATTTCCGCTTCACAATCAATATCGAATAAACGAGATAATCGGTCGGACTTTTTTGGTCGAGAATTTCTAAAGGAACCTGATTCCATACCTTGGTAAACATCATTCCAGGGCATCTGCAATATAGTTTCCAGACTCTCCTGTTCTACTAACAGTAAAACAGTCTCAATTCCCATAATCACCTCGAGATACTCGTCTGCTTTGATGTCATCGCATACAACTTCTGTCAATTCTGACTGAATTCAACAATAGATTTCAAGAGTCACCTACTTGCAGCGTTGTTTTGGGGTCATTATGGCAACTATCAAAGAGCAAATCGAATTGATTCGTGCCGAGATAGATAAAACCCAAAAAAATAAGGCCACTAATGCTCATATTGGGAAACTAAAAGCCAAGATNGCCCAATTGAAATTAAAAGAGGAAAAGGCTCATGCTCACTCTAAAGCAAGTGGGGGGGGCAAAGGGTTTGAAGTAAAGAAATCCGGTGATGCCACTGTTGCTTTGGTCGGATTCCCTTCTGTGGGTAAATCTACTCTTATCTCTAAAGTTACTGATGCTCACTCTGAAGTTGCAGGGTACGCCTTTACCACACTAACTTGTATTCCAGGTGTTATGGAACATCGTGGTGCTAAGATTCAGATTCTAGATTTGCCAGGTCTAATCAAAGGTGCTGCGGAAGGCAAAGGCCGTGGTCGAGAAATTTTGAATGTAATTAGAAGCGCAGACATGGTATTGTATATTGTAGACCCTTTCCAAGATGCCCACTTTAATGTATTACATAGAGAACTTCATAATGCAGGGCTGCGGCTAAATGAAACGAAGCCTCCAGTATTCATTAAGCGAACCGAAAGAGGTGGTATTGATGTTCGTACAACTGTTGAGCAAACCCACCTTTCCAGTGAAGATATGGGTGATATAATTCGCTCTTTTGGCTATACTTCTGCTATAGTCACATTAAGAAACGATACGACTGCNGAACAAATTGTTGATTGTTTAGCAGAAAATAGAATCTATGAAAAGGCAGTTGTGGCAATAAATAAAATTGATATTGCTACTGAAGATGACTTAGTTAGGGCAACTAAGTCACTTCCCGAAGGCTGGCCGATAATGCGTATTTCAGCGTTCAAAGACATGGGTCTAGAAGAATTAAAAGACTTCATTTATGATAATCTCGGTTTTATGCGAGTATTCCTAAAACCACAAGGTCAAGAAGCAGACTTGGAGGAGCCTTTGATTGTCAAAGATGATTCAACGGTGAAAAATATTTGCATGAAACTCCACCGTGATTTCATTAGAAAGTTCAGATATGCTAGAGTTAAAGGTCCAAGTGCAAAATTTGATTGGCAACGTGTTGGATTAGACCATTTGCTTGAAGATGGCGATTTACTAACGATTGTTGTGAAGCGTTAATCCCAAATTCCCATGTCCATTTTGGCATCTTCGGAAGCGTGAACTTTTGGATCCCATCTGGGACTCCAGACTAAGTTGACATGTACAGAATCAATTCCTTCAGTAGTGAGCGCTGCTCGATGAGTTGCAGCCATTATTTCAGCAGCAGCAGGGCATCCTGGGCTAGTGAGTGTCATATCAATCTCAGCATGTAAGACATTTTCTTTGGTTTCAATTCTTACATCATAAACCAAACCTAATTCAACTATCGAGATCTCTAACTCAGGGTCTTCAACTTCATCTAATTGTACCATAACTGTTGATTTATCTGTCATTTAATCACCTTGTGTTTGTTCTATCTCTCGCATAACTTTGTCAAACATATTTCGAAATCCGTTAGACCTGCTTGGAGATAATGTGTTCAGCACACCCATTTCGGTAGCGAAATCAGGAGTCAATTTCAATGCCTCAGTAACTTCAGTGCCATGGATGGCCAAGGTTAAAATTCCCATCAATCCTTGGACAAGTTTGGAGTCAGCACCAGATTCTAGGTTCACACAGGAATCAACTACGTCAACTCTAACATGAGCTTCTGATTGACATCCAACCACTCTGGTGGTCTCAGTCCACTCTTGGGAGGGTAACAGATTTACTTCGTCGGCTAAATCAAACACCATTTCAAGACGTTCCATTTTGTCTTCTATTTCCTTAAATTCTTCAATTAATTCGGAAAGTTNACTTGAATAAGTCATGCAAACCTCTCCAAGATTTCGCTAAAGTATTCAACAAATGATTCAACTTCTTCATGGGTATTGTAAAAGTATAATGAAACACGTAATGTTCCAGTTATTTGTAACCGGTCTAGTAGTGGTTGAGCACAATGGTGACCGGTTCTAACTGCGAAACCTCGTGCATCTAGTAGGTGTGCTAAATCTTCGCTGTTCATAGTTGGATGGAGGAACGAAACTACCGCAGCATCGTGATCATCATGCCTGCCATACACGGTCATACCCATGGCTCGTAACTTAGTTGCTAGCCATCTGGCAGATTCGAGGATTCTCTTATGCTCGGCTACAATATCGATTGAGGAAAGCCAGTTCAAGGCTTCAGTCCAGCCAATTGCTTCAGCGATTCTTGGGGTTCCAGCCTCAAATTTTTGTTCATTTGTTTGATAAGTTGAGCCATGTATAGAGACGGTTTGAATCATATCACCACCACCCATGAACGGTTGCATCTCTTCAAATGCNNCATCAGCAACAAGCAAAGCGCCTATTCCAGTGGGTCCACACATCTTGTGGGCTGAAAAAGCCATGAAATCAACACCAATTGATTTGAAATCGATATCTTGATGCGGGGCGCTTTGAGCAGCGTCTAACAGTACCTTAGCTCCATGCTTGTTGGCGATAGAAACTATTTTGTCAATTGGATTACACACTCCAAGGACGTTTGATATGTGTACTACGCAAACCAATTTAGCCCCTTCAATGGCTGATTCAAATAGTTCCATATCGAGTGTTAAATCTTTCATAACAGGGACATATCTTAGTTCGATATTCATTTCTTGAGCAAGCATCTGCCAAGGAACAATATCTGAATGATGTTCCATTTCAGTTAGTATTATGGCGTCACCATCAGATAAATTTGCTCTGCCCCAAGCATGAGCAACTAGATTTATCGCTTCAGTGGTGCCGCTAGTGATTATTGCTTTGTCAGTATTAAATCGCTGCTTGAGTGCAGTGCGGCATGATTCGTAGCCTTCAGTCGCTTCGCCAGCTAAGGTGTGGACTGCTCGGTGAACATTAGCGTTAGAATTAGCATAATAATCATTCATTGCATTAATCACAGAGGCCGGCTTCTGGGTAGTTGCTGCATTATCCAGATACACTAACGGGTAACCATTTATTTTTCGTTGCAATATAGGGAAATCCTCTCTCATTACCTCACCTACCGTCAAGAGTAATTGGCGGTTAGTGCGCCTATAAGATATTGTCTAACATCGTTATTTTTGATCTTGGCAAAGCAACTAACAAGAAAACCTTCAACGATGAGTGATTCAGCTTGTTCTTTGGGAAATCCTCTAGACATCAAATAGTGGATTTGCTCACGGTCAACAGAAGAACTTGCTGCNCCGTGNGCTGCCTTGACNTCATCAGATAANACNTCTAATTCAGGTATNGANTCTGCTTTNGCAGTATCNGATAATAATAAATTCTTGAAAACTTGACCAGCNTCACAGCCATCNCAATCNTCTTCGATCATCAATAATCCAGTACCAATAGTGTGNCCTTTTCCTGAGCATGCNGAACTNACATTNAGNGATGAATTTGTNNNTCCACTTCTNTGNAATATCTCNACATGNTGGTCATCATGNCNAGAACCNTCAGTNATCACTGCAATATTTTGNNTAAGGNAAGAGTTCACCTCATCTAGTGAGGTTCGAATATCGTTTTTGATTCTGCTACCNCCGATTGATAGTTCACCATATTCAAGCATAGAGTCTCTTAGTAAACTCCAATCTTCACAACGTAAAATAGTGCATTGCTTGGATAAATCATTGACTANACCAAACGAAAGTGTACAATTNTTNGCAACTTTTCCCGTAATGTGTAGTCCAAGCCAGTTGGTGCTGCCTGAAAGTTTCACTATCAAACTGCCACTTGTTGTGCACTCGACGTGTATGTGACAAATGGATTGCTCTTCATTGCTAGAGATTTCCAATAAGTTAGCCGGTGAGGTGTCACTAACCTTGATCAAGTGCATTGAATTATTTGATTCTTGCAAAAATACTCTAGATATGTCCTTAATACTAGATATTTTTCTTGTGGTGTTAGTTCGTATCTCGACATCGTTTACGGTAACCTTAGATGATGGAATTTTCGGTACACTATCAACGCTTGTTGGGTGTACCTTTGACCAAGGAGTATAACGCCAAAGGTGCTGGGTGCGGTTTGGTACTGGAATGTCTAGGTAGTTCATCCAATTGCACCTTCCATCTCAAGTTCGAGTAATTTGTTTAACTCAACAGCATATTCCATTGGGAGTTCTCGAGTGAATGGTTCAAAGAAACCATTTACGATTAGCCCCATGGCTTCCTCTTCGCTAAAACCTCGACTCATGAGATAGAATAGTTGGTCTCCAGAAATCTTTGAAACACTTGCTTCATGTTCTAGATCAGCACTCGAGTTGCTAACTTCCATTGTAGGATAGGTGTCAGAACGAGAGTCAGCATCTAACATCAATGCGTCACAAACAACTTTTGAGCGACATCCNTGCGCTTTNGGATTTACCTTAAGCAANCCGCGATAAGATGATCTTCCACCATTTTTAGAAATTGATTTCGATAAAATATTAGAGGTCGTATTGGACGCTAGGTGATGCACCTTAGCGCCAGCATCTTGATGTTGTCCTTCGCCAGCATAAGCTACTGAAATAATCTCTGCATGAGCACCTTCGCCTTTGAGGATTACCGATGGATACTTCATGGTGAGTTTAGAGCCAATGTTTCCGTCGACCCACTCAACAACTGCATTCTTGTGGGCAATGCCTCTTTTGGTAACTAAATTGTAAACATTTGCCGACCAGTTCTGGACGGTAGAATANCTAATTTTCGCGCCTTCCATAGCGATTAGCTCGACAACTGCAGAATGTAATGAGTCTGTTGAATAGGTTGGTGCTGTGCACCCTTCGACATAATTTATGCTACTGCCCTCATCGGCGATGATTAAGGTTCTTTCAAATTGACCCATGTTTTTGGCGTTGATTCTAAAATATGCTTGAACTGGCATTTCGACGTGTACTCCTTTTGGCACATAAATGAACGAACCGCCACTCCATACTGCCGTGTTAAGGGCGGAAAATTTGTTGTCAGCGTAAGGTATTACCGAGCAAAAGTATTGNTTTACCAGTTCCGGATATTCTTTCAATCCTGAATCCATGTCGAGGAATATTACTCCTTGTTCTTCTAGGTCTTCACGGACAGAGTGATAAACCGCTTCAGATTCATACTGAGCAGTTACTCCACCGAGCCATTTTTGCTCTGCTTCTGGAATTCCCAATCGGTTAAAGGTATTTTTTATGTCCTCTGGCACATCGTCCCAGTCATTTGCAGTTTCCTTAGAAGAGCGTAGGAAATAAGTTACATCATCGAATTTAATTGACTCTAGCATACTGCAATTGCCCCAATCAGGCATTGGTCTGCTAACGAAATGGCGATATGCCTTGATTCTGATTTCAGTCATCCACTCAGGTTCTTCCTTCAGTTTTGAGATGTCTCTAACAACTTGTTCTGACAAACCTTTGTCAAATCTTATGGTTGCATTCTCAGGATCGTGAAATCCATATTGGTAATCGCCAACTGCGTTATTTGCTTCATTATTCATTATTATGCCTCCAACCAGTCATAACCTTGGTCTTCTAATTTTAGCGCCAATTCTGGGCCACCAGACTTGACAAATTTGCCGTCAATCATTGCGTGAACAAAGTTAGGCTTGATCAATTCTAACAGCCTTTGGTAGTGGGTGATTACTAAAAATCCAGTCTCTTCGGCAGTTTCTGTGATGCCTTTTGCAACAAGTCTTAGAGCATCAATATCCAATCCTGAATCAGTCTCATCGAGTAGTGCTAGTGTTGGCTTTAACAGCATCATCTGGAGAATTTCAAGGCGTTTCTTTTCTCCACCACTAAATCCATCATTAACATAACGTGATAGAAATCCTTTATCCATGTCCAGTTTATCCATTGCCGCATTTAATTCTTTACGAAATTCACGTGCTTTGACTTTTTCATTTCGGACATTATTTACTGATTTCTTTAGGAAATTACCAACTTGGACACCTGGGATTGATGCTGGGTACTGAAATGATAGGAACATTCCCGCCCTTGCTCTCTCAAACACTTCGTATTCATCAATNGGCTTGCCGCGGTATTGGATTTCTCCTTCGGTAATTTCGTACGCTGGGTGCCCCATCAAAACGTGGGCTAGAGTTGATTTTCCAGCCCCATTTCGCCCCATGATGGCGTGAATTTCTCCAGCCTTGATGGTTAAATCGACACCTTTGATGATTTTTGTTCCTTCAACAGAAACATGAAGATTTTTAATATCTAATATTACTTCTGACATCTTCGCACCAATTAACACCACATGATTCTCCCTTATCAATGAGTGTAAAACATTGCAGCGCAGTATCACGGTTTTAGGGTGGCCTAAATAAATAGCAAAGAGTGAAGAACCACTGCAAATTAGCAATTGTATGGCAGACGATGACTTGATTGCAAAGTATGCTGCCCAAGCCAGCAAGTCAATTGCAGTGGAAGCCGAAAAACGCATTGCTGAATCGACCGACCCTGAAGAAGAAGCGAGGCTGAAAGGGGAATTACTGGTAAATTTGGTGGAAAGCGAAGATTTCGTACCAGCACTACTTGCAAGACTNGGCCCAGTCAGGGCTGCACTGGATGGGCACGGCGGAGGTATTTCGGTTCANTCATACCAAGAGGTTTACACAAATGGTACTGCCCAATTGGATTTAATTTTAGATTTAACAGGGGCTTGTTTGTCGTGTGGAGCAGCTCCAGGAACTCTTGATGGTATCAAGGCAGACTTGGAAGGCGATAACGAAGTAATTAGAATTAGATACTCCAAGAATTTACTGGATACCTTCGACGAATTAGGTAGAGAATTTATCTTAGCCCACGGCAATGTAGAATTCGTTTAATTCGGCTTAGTCACCGGTATTGACGGATGAATTCAAATCATGTTGANTGTAGCGGGCACCATGCCTGTGTGGTCAGATGAGCCTAGACCAAATCCAAATCCATGCAAAGAGGGTGATGAGGGTTTATTTGAAATCACTAACAGGGATGGAAGGGCTCGACTGGGTAAACTACACACCAAGCACGGGATTTTAGAAACACCTACATTACTTCCAGTAATCAATCCAAATATACGGACTATTGAGCCTAGGGAAATGTGGGACAGGTATGGTATTGGCGCACTAATTACCAATTCNTACATCATTTGGAAACATGACAACTTGAAAGAAAAGGCACTTGCTGATGGTGTACATGAACTAATAGATTATCCAGGGGTTATTATGACCGATTCTGGAACTTTCCAGTCATATATTTACGGAGATATTGAGGTTGGTGTTGAAGAAATAGTTGAATTTCAACGGGCAATCGGAGTTGATATCGCGACAATGTTGGATGTATTTTCGCGACCCGATATGAAGCATTCTGAAGTTAAATCTGCAGTTGATGAAACCATTTTACGTGCTCAAGTGAGTGTTGATACATCCCAAACCACTATGTTAAACGGTCCAATTCAAGGTGGATTGTTTCCGGACCTACGCCGTAAATCTGCCGCTGAAATGGCAAAGTTTGACTTTTCAGTCCATCCTATTGGTGGAATTGTACCAGTTATGGAGCAACAGAGATACCGGGAATATGCCAAGATTATGATGTCAACGTTACCTTTCTTACCATCTAACAGGCCAGTTCACATGTTTGGTTGTGGCCACCCGATGTTATTTCCAATGTCAATTGCACTAGGGGCAGATCTATTTGATTCGGCCGCATATGCCTTATTTGCTAGGGATGGCAGAATCTTGTCACCTTGGGGCACNGAGAAATTGGAAGGNTTGATNGAGTGGCCAGTAATGATGCCNTGTATTAGTGGAGTTACGCCAGATTCGGTAAGNAAAATGCCAAAAGTTGAGCGTATGAAATTACTTTCAAAGTATAATCTAGAAATCACCTTGGCAGAATTGGCTCGATGTCGTCAAGCGATTAGAGATGGAACTATATGGCGTCTAGTAGAGCAAAGGAGCCATCAACACCCAGCGCTTAGAGATGCGTTTTTGTGGCTTTCAACAAACCCTGCTACGGCATCATTTACCAAATTTCTCGGTAGTGAAATGCCGTTAGATGAAACCACAGCATCAAAGGATTACAGCAGTATGGGTTCATTTGAGGATAGTTGGCAATGGGTGGTAAATTCTCAATTGACTCCACGTAAGGGTGGAGAACAATGGGGTGGTGTGGATACACTAAATCGGCCTCACATAATTGCTGCTAAAAATCTCTTAGCGCAACGTTGGCATCAAAGAGATGTTACGGGANTTGGNACAGAACATGTGCTGATTTTTTACGGCGATTCTGGCCCTTGGAGAGANAAATGCGACAAAGTGGTTGCTAAGCTTATTCATCTCATCCCTGGTATTGAACTGTTGGTCAACACTCCCATTGGTCTTATGCCGTATAGTTTGGAAGACTTGAATCCATTTTGTCATGTTGAAGGTCCTGATTGGATTTGGAAGAATAAGTTGGATATGGTAGTTGTGACACAAGAATTGGAATCACTTGGTTTAACAGGGCGCTCGATTATTCCTATTGAATTACGGGCAGACAATCTTGAATCAAGAGTTTACGAGAAAATAATTGATGCTGGCTTGACTATTGATTGTGAATTTACTGAAGGAATGATGGTCATTGGAGATGATGATGATTTCAAACTGGCAAGGTTACAACTAAACAGGCTCAAGGCCGCTGACAAATTTGCGGTCTTATTCAACATTGATCATGCAACAGCTCATGAATTATCGTCAAATTTAACCTTTAATGTCAATAAATACGGACGAATCAAAAATGTACTATCATCTTCTGGAAAACATCTGTCAAGTTTTAGATTAGGTGATGGAGGCCTCTCGCTCAATAATGCTGGAGCACTTGAAATTTTTTCCCGTCGCAGAAGACCACTTCCTACGCAATTTTGTNNGACTGACATCAATCCGTATTCTGGAGAAGGTTTGGCAATAATTGTGGTTAATTCTGATGCAGAACCATTTGTTCGCAAAGGTCGCAATGTGTTCCATGGATTCACCATCGCTTGTGACCCTTGGCTGCGACCGGGTGAAGCTTGTCTTATTTGCAATGAATCTGGTGATTTGATTGGTCACGGTGTATCTCAGTGTACGGCTAACGAGGTTCTAGCAATGAAAAAGGGTGTTGCTGTCAAAACACGTGATGGAATAAAACTTGAGGATTAATCCAGTCATTACGGCGCAGTATTCAAATGGCGTGTGTTACCTCGTTGAATTGGGAACCCCATGTCCGACTATGAATTCCTCATCGATACCACGGACCTTTGCAAGTCCTATGGTCCTCATATGGCATTGGAAAATCTGAATCTCAAAGTCAAAAAGGGGGCGACAGGACTACTAGGGCCTAACGGAGCTGGCAAGTCTACATTTCTCAAAACCATTCTTGGTTTAATTCAAGCCACTTCAGGAGAAGGACATGTTCTTGGCCATGATATTAGAACAGAAGGCCCAGCAATTCGTTCAAGAATTGGTTACATGCCAGAATATGACGCACTTAATCCGGAAATGGAGGCCATCTATCAAGTAAAATACTCAGGAGAATTACTTGGGATGAATCCTACAGTTGCTATGTCTAGAGCCCACGAAGTTTTGCAATACGTGGGTCTTGGCGAACAGAGGTATCGCGATATCGGTGGCTTTTCAACAGGTATGAAACAGGCAACTAAGTTAGCCTGTAGTATCATTCACGACCCCGAATTGATTATCGCAGATGAGCCGTCAAATGGACTTGACGCAGTTGCCAGAGAATTCATGATTAACACTCTGCAAAACATGGTTAATGCTGGTGGCCGTTCAGTTATGATGGCTTCACACTTAATGGATGACGTTGAGAGGGTGTGCGAGAATATGGTGTTACTGCACAAGGGGAAACTGGCAGCACAAGGTAAAATTGCTGACTTGAAAGATATCGACCGAGAAATCGAAATACATGTTTGGGGTAATGCTTCAAAACTAGAAGAGAAGATGTTGTCCATGGACATGGTGGTAAGGAGAGAAGGGCGCATCATGAGAATTATGCACGAAGATGAAGATACCACTACCAAGATTCTTACTTGTGCAGCCGAAGTGGGTTCTCAAATTCGCCGNATGCATGAATATGAAGCTTCANTAGAAGATTTGTTCATTGTGATAATGGAAAATCTCGGCTATGAAATCAAAACTAGTGAAGATTTGCTGCGTAGTCCGGTTCAAGCAAGGCAGGTCGATGCTCCAGGGTACATGGGAGGTGGGTCGTGATGGATGAACAACCTGTTGCAGAACCACCTGCTAGCGCCGAAATTAATTTCACCGAAAATACTCCAGTAACTGGTCAAGGCAGGATGGATGCTGCTTGGGGTTCCCGTGATGGCGACGAATCTGCGACCGCTCAAGTGGCCACGAATAATGCCTCAGTTGGGTACGTATTTGAACAAGTATATCGTCCATGGAATGGGTCTCTAAATCCTCGCTGGATGCGTAATTGGGCTATACTAAGACATCATGTTTTGGGGATTTTTCGTAAAGGGCATCGCCCATGGGGTTGGCCAACAAAATTATTCATGGTGCTAGTGTTTATTGCATCGCTTGGAGATGTTGCTTTAACCCTGCTTTCATCATTGATTGGTAGTCCTGAACTTCATACAATGTGGGGGGTAAATAGGGATAATCTATATGGGCATGTTCTTGGTTTCTTCCCGCGNAACGTCTTGTATTACCCAATCCTTGCAGCGTTACTTGTTGGTGGGATGATTTCAGAAGATCGAAGCCACGGAACTTCAGCATTATATTTCTCGCGACCGATCAGCCGGTTTGACTATTTGATGATGAAATATATCTCGGTAGCCATGATTCAAGCATTTGTCGTGTTATTCACTCTGATGATTTATTACTTTGTTGAAATCCTCGCCATGGGCCGAGGTTGGGCTTGGATAATTGATACCTTTCCGCTTTTCATTGCTGCGTTTATCGGTGGTGTGATGCTGATTGTTACCTACACCAGCATCGGTTTAGGTTTGTCTAGTGTATCTCGTGGTAAATTCTTCCCTGGAATTGGTCTAGTAGCAATTGTTCTGGGAACTAAAACTTTGGCTATTTTAGTCTCTAACCTATTTGAACGGGATATTATGTATCTACTGTCACCGTATGATTGCTTAGCACATGTAGGGCAGGCCTTAATCGGAACTCAGACTACCTATGACCAATATTCTTGGACATGGTCTTTTGCTTCAATAGTATTGATGAATGCCTTTTTCCTCTACATTATGTCATCCAGAGTAGCTTCAATGGAGGTGACTAGAGAATGATGCCAGATTTCCATCAGGAAGGTCAGCCTGAGGTAAAAGAATGGGTTCCTGAACAAGAAGCGCCAGTCATATTGATTGAAAACCTTTCAAAGACATACGGCAAAATTCATGCTCTAAGTGGCATAACTTTGGCTCTTAGCGGTGGAGTTACCGGGATTCTTGGAATGAATGGTGCAGGAAAATCAACGCTGTTCAAAATTTTGATGGGGAAACTAAAGCCAAGTTCAGGGCAAGTGCGTTTGTTTGGTACTAATCCTTGGAAGAATCCAGCGCCATATTCACGCGTTGGATTTGTTCCAGAAGGTGAGAAAATGCATGATTGGATGACTGCACACGACTTCATCTCAACATTTGCTAGATTAGATGGATTAACTCGTGATGAAGCCAAACTAGAAGCAGATAGAGTACTCGACTTCGTCGGTTTGGCTGATGTGGCGCACAAACAAATTGGTCGGTTTTCAAAAGGTATGCGTCAAAGAACAAAAATAGCCCATTCTTTGGTTAACGATCCNGACTTGATAATACTAGACGAACCTCTGCAAGGTTGTGATCCTCTGGCTAGAACTACTATCATGAATGTGATAAGAGAATTAGGTAGAATGGGCCGAACAGTCATAGTTAGCAGCCATATTTTAGGTGAGATAGAACGAATTACTGAACAAATTGTAATCCTTCATCATGGTAGATTACTGGCACTTGGTAACCTTCACGCAATTCGAGAAAGATTGGATAACATCCCTCACAGAATTGAAATTGGTACAGACGGNCCCAAGAATTTGGCTAAAAGCGTAATAGATATCGAATCTGTCCATGGCATATTGTTTCAAAGTGATTCCGTGCTTTCAGTCCAAACTCACAACCTAGGTCACTTCCACAACAATTTGCCTCAAGCAATCATTGAAGGTGGGCACAAAGTCACTTCAATTGATAACCCTGATGATGACCTTGAGTCAATATTGGGCTACTTAACAAGCGGGAGTCGGTTGTAATGGCTGATAAGACTAACACTATTTTCCGAGCCTTGGACAGGAAAGCAGCAGCAATTACTGAATTCACTATGCGGCAGTATCGTACTAAAATTTCCACTTGGGTAGTCTTGGTTACGGGCATGATTGTGATTTGTTTACTGATGCTGTTTTACGTTGATGCAATGCAACGGGACTTCGAATCTATCGATAACGATGGTGATTCAGTTGATTCCGACGGTGATTTATATCCTGATGGTCAAGAACGACTCTACGGTACGAATCCTTTTTCTGACGAGTCACATCCTGGTTTATTCGACCCTCCAGTGCCGCCTGATGACCCGTCTAAATGGGTTGATGAAGATGATTTTGATTGGGATGAATCACCGTCAGGTACCCAAACTGTCAGCGTAGGATATGATGATGATGGAGACTGTCGGTCAAATTCCCGTACCGAATCACAAAAAGACACCAACGATAACGGGATTGCCTGTGATATTGAACTGGACAGAGATTTCAACGGTAATTTAAGATATTCAAGCGATGCATTTGTCGACGAGGATCCAGATGATGACGCATATGCCAAAGAAGCATTACATCGCGCTTCAATCTTGGGTATCGGAAANTTAGGATTTGTGTTCATAATTAGTATATTTATCCCACTATTCATGGCTACCGGGCTGATTAGAGACGAAATGAATTCTGGCACTATGCACTACATGCTTACTAAACCAATAGCAAGAACTGAGGTATTTTTGTACCGTGTTCTTGGATATTTGGGCATTGTTTGGCCTTATCTTATCTTGTTGACCTTAATCTCTGCGATAGTAACAGGTTTTGCTGGCCCAGGAGATTCCTTTTTTAGGTTCTCAGAATTTGGTATTTGGCTAGCAATTTTATTTGCTGCAATGTTGGCGACACTAGTCTATGGTATGCTATTCTGTTTTCTTGGAACTATGTGGAAATATGGCATTGTCTTAGCAATACCATTTGCCGCTTGGGAGTTGGGTATGGCATTACTCTCCATGGGCGTTCCAGAATCGCCAATTTTGCGTTTTTCTATTGTTGGATGGGCTATGGTCATCGTTGATTCAGCAAGTATGATTGTTTGGCCTGATATGGATTTGTTAATCAGTTCAGGGTTTTCAGTAGAAGTAGAAGATTCTTTTGGATTTGAACGAGAGGAATTAATCGGTTCTGAGGCATTGAATTATTTCTTTGCAACTCCTGGTTTAGGGGATATTAGTCCCTTCTTATCGATGATCATTGCCACAGTTGTCTTACTTATCCAAGCAATTGTTCTATTATTCATCGGTGGAGCAGTGTTCAAAGGGAAGGAAATAGAATGATGCCTTCGCTGGATAAGTTTGCTGGCGATCTATCTCGGATGTGGAAATTGCAAGAACGAGAACCGCTACATCATCTAACATGGGATTGGTGGTGGTGGCTATTGATGCTGGATGATGAAGACGGTAACCCAAGTGGCAAACAATTAATGGTGTTATGGTCAACTAAAGATAATCCTAAAGTAAGTGTTAGTGGCACTAACTGGGAACCTAAAGGTCGACCAGGATTTGACAATGAAGGAGGTATTTCTCTTGACGGTATGGTCTGTGCTTGGTGGTATGACGGCAAGCGAATGTATGAGCCGTACATCAAGCACAAGTGTCGAATGATTGTGGTTAGTGATGACCACCCTTCTTGGCCTGGTGAGTCAAAGTCAGTTGGAGGTGGTGGCGGTGCAGTTGTTCCGTTGACTGATGATGATATGTCAATGGGNCTAAAGAGTGACCTTAGTGAATTTTGGCTGAATCTTTCTACTGATGAATTTCCTGATGATGAAAATGTTCCAAGTAAAATGGAATTTACGCTTACTCCATGGAATGAACCGATGTCTACAGCAAGACATGCAACAGCTACTTATGCAATGAATATGGGTTATGACATACTTCGTTTACATGGCTGTAAAGTGTCTGGTGAGTTAGATGGCAAGGATGTGTCAGGTACGGCATATTTTCAGAAAGTTTGCGTTCAAGCACCGTCNGTGCCTTGGTATTGGGGTATGTTACATTTTAGTGATGGATCATACATTGATTGGTTTTTACCTCATTTGAGTATGACAGTTTCATCAAGAGATAACCAACCTTGGAAAAAACGAGACATAGGTCATATGAGTTTGTCACAAGGAGGCTTATTCCATGACGCAGTGGCTCAAAAAAGCCTCAAGTTTTCTAATGTTAGAGTAGAAAAGTATGCACTAAACGACAGTGAAGGTGAACATGGTGCCAACCCTGGTAGTAAGCTTCCCGGCTTCAAAGTCGAAATGTGGAGTGATGAGGCAACTATTACTCTAGATGTTGAAGCTGTAGACCGCGCTCATTGGGCTTTTGAGCAACCAACAATTGGTGGCTTAGTATCTAATTTCACCTACAACGAATATCCATTATTGGTCAAGAAATTAGTTATTTCTAACCAAAATGGCGTTCGAACTGAAAAAAATTATGACTGGATTAGGGGTAATGCAGAACATTCTTGGGGTATTTTGCATTAAACTAACCCTTGATGGGGCAACATTCATGTGGGATAAGGCCTCAAAGAATAACTAGAGGGGACGATATGTCAGAAGAAGCAACCACGGATGAAGTCAAGGTTAGTGAAGAGTTAGAATCTCAACAAACCGAGAACTTGGCCAAAAAATTCCGATTAATTCCAGGGGAAGAAATCCACTTGACAAAGAAACCTAGTACGTTCGCATTTATCGGCATGTATGGCTTAGGAGCGTTAGTTCTAGGCCTTCACTTTTTGTTTGGAAGAGTTGATTCTTTGGGTGAAGATTCAGAAGGTATTATGGCTTTAGTTTGGGCTTTTATGGATTTAACTACTAGTGAAACAATGTCGTTCAGTTTCATCTTTTTCATGCTATTTGTGGCATGGCTAAATCGTCTGCTAAATACTTCTACCTCGGGCAGATGGGTTACTTTGTGGCTGCTACTTGTCGCATTTACACCGTTGATTATCCAAATTGATGATTTTATCTTCTTTGTCACAGATTTGTTTGGCGAAGGAAAAGGAGACTTTATTGGAATTGAGTACAATTTTTACTTGTTCGGCATTGTATACACTGCATTGTTTTACGGTCTAACATTTTATTACCAGAATAGTTTCCATTACGCAATTACTTCCGATGCGGTAATTTTTGAACATAGTTTCTTACTTTCCCGGTCTCATCGCAGAATTCTATTCGATAGAATTTCAGAAGTTATTGTTGAGAGAACTCCAGTAGGCACCATGTTTGGATACGCTACCGTGTCAATTCTGACAGATTCAGGTGTAGGCCTTGTTGATGAGTCAATGGGTGCTGCCGGTGCAGTAAATATGCCTGGCTCAGCAGATTCCTCAGATGATAGCGTTGCCGACAAAGCAAGAAAATCTCTGTTGCGCTCATTTATTGGAATTATAACCTATCAACGCACAATTAGAACTGTACGGCCAGATCCTAAGCATTGCTTCTACTCAATCCGCAAGTGGGATAAGTGTAAGATGTTGCTTAATGAAATGCATAAAAAACATAGCCAGTCTAACTTACTTAGCGATTTGAAAGATTCAATTTCGTCCTCAGATGATAATTAAATCTAAGCGAGTCCTTCAATAACTGAAACCACCCCGCCCAACTCATTGGAGAGGATATAATGAGTGATGTTCTACAACCTGCTATAGAAAAATTTGCCGAAGGTGACCTAGAAGGTGCCGTGAATATGTTAGATGATATGTGCAAAGCGCACAAGGATATTGCTGCTGTACACCACACATATGCAGAGTTTGCTAATATGTTGAATGTTGAAGCCCAAGAGGATAAAGTTCCTGGCGGTAAAATCATGATGGCTTACAAAAAAGCCATGAATTTAGATGAAGAAAACGATGAATATATTGTTGACTTTGCGGATTTTGCTCTCGAATGCCGAAGGATTCCTGCTGCAGTAAAGGAATATCAGAGATATGCTACACGATTAGCACTTGCCGACATACCAACAGATGATCGTCTCTATATGGCTGCTAGAAATCTTGTTGATGCCATTGAAGTAATCGACCCAACAAAGTCGAATAATATGGTCATGCCTTGGATAAAGTCAGCAATACAGTGGTCTGTTGGCGGTCTTGGGTACACTCCAGAAGAAGCTGCTAAACTTTTGACCGAGGAATAAGTGATTAGATGGAAGAGCGAGTTCGCCTCGCATTTACCATTGGATATATTGGTCGCTTTTTTCACGGTAGCCAAATTCAGCCTGATGTTAAAACAGTACAAGGTGAATTGATACGTGTTTTTCGTAAATTAAAATGGCTAGATTCCAAAGAAACCAGCCATAATTTAGTCTTGTCTAGTAGAACAGATGCTGGAGTGAATGTTCGTAGAAATGGTGGGACAGTAAAACTCGCCAAGAGCCTGTGGGAGTCTTTGAACAAGCGCAAGATGGTGAGAGCTGTTGATGACCAATTGTGCGATGGGCTAGTATTTCTTGATGTTAAAGAAGTAGCAGATGACTGGAATCCGAGATTGGCGATACATCGAATATATCGATATCGGCTAGAAGGTATTCAAGGATGGTCTGACCCGAGTGGAAAATTCGTGGAGTGGTTGAAATTATTTGTTGGAACTTATGATGCTAGAAATTTTGCCCGCCTTGAAGAGGGTAAAAACCCAATTAGGAAAATTTACTCTTGTGCTCCTTGGGAGGTAAACGGCAGAATAGTTGGATTTGAAATCATTGGTGAGGCATTCTTGTGGAACCAAGTGCGCAGGACGGCCATGGCATTGCACCGATTAGCTATTGGCGAATTAACTGAGCAGGAAATCAAAGATGCGATTGATTATCCAGAAAAATCAGTTGATTTTGGTGTAGCACCGCCAGAATGGCTTGTGTTGTGGGATGTTGTTTGGCCAAATTTTTCTCATGATGATTTAGCAGATTCAACATTTACCTTTACCCAACTTCCGCAAGCAGATTATATTGAGAGAACTATGATCAGTCGTTGGGAAAAAGGCGCCTCTTTAGAAATGGAAAGCATGCTCTACCACGAGTGGTCGAAGATTGGTAAATTGCCATATATTCCTCATGAATCAAAGTAATTGGATTACTACTTCGTCACCGTCACTTATCGAGAAATGTTCTCTCAGGAATTTTGCTGAGATGATTTCCACTACGTCGTAATGCCTGGTCAAATCTGGAATCAGAACCGCACAATCAACCATTTTATTATCGAAATTAAATGCAGCCTTGAAGGCAGTTGCACCACCAAATGAAATACCATCTCGCAGGAAACCACGGATTCTATTGGCTTCTAAGTCATCAATAGATACCTCATTTGCCAGTGAAATAAGCTCGCTTGATGCATCTAGTGTATCGATTCCCGATTTCAACCTAAGTGCGATGTAATCTCGCAAATCATCACCGGCAACAGTTAGGTTGAGAGTTCCTGGCCACACGGAAGTTCCCATAAGTGATTGAAATTGGTCTTGATAGTGCTTTTGCGCCATAAAGACATGTGCTCTGCCAAGTCCACTACTAACAACACCTGTGATGCGCATGGGCTTGCCAAATCCTAATCCTTTTTGACTTTCATGGAAGTTTTAGCAATACAAAACCACTTGAAGTGCCGAGTTTAGGGTTTGCTTGAGACGGTACTATGCCAGGCGATATGACGTGGATGAAACAGCGATATGAGGAGTTATCTAACCAATCTTTGTTATGGGAGCCACCAACATTGGAAAGCCCTAACCAACCGAGATGTTCGATGAATGGCAAACCAACAATAATGCTTTCAGCCAATAATTATTTGAATCTTACAACTCATCCAAAGGTAGTCAAAGCGATGGTTGATGCAACTACAAAATATGGTGCTGGTAGCGGAAGCGTTAGGGCTATTGCCGGAACTATGGATATCCACCTAGCAGCCGAGGAAAAAGTGGCAGAATTTAAGAAAGTAGAAGCCGCATTAATCTATTCCGCCGGTTACACCGTCAATGTCGGATTAATTCCGACTTTGGTTACCGGTAAAGATGATGTGATAATTAGCGATGAATTAAATCACGGTTCGATAATTGATGGAGTTAGGTTAACCAAAGCCAGTAGAGCAGTCTATGCACACAACGACATGAGTGAATTAGAAGCAGTACTCAAAGCGAATGAGGATGCAAAGCGCAAACTCATAATTACTGATGGGGTATTTTCTATGGATGGAGATATCGCACCCCTAGATGAAATTGATAAATTAGCCAAGGAATATGGGGCGATGGTATATGTTGATGATTGTCATGGTGAGGGAGTGCTTGGTGATACTGGTGCGGGAATAGTCGACCACTTTGGGCTGCAAGGTAGTATAGACTTTGAAACAGGTTCTTTCTCCAAAGCCTTAGGTGTTCAAGGAGGGATACTAGCAGGCACAGAAATGACTAGAAATCATGCTCTAAATCATTCTCGATCTTGGTTATTATCAGGCTCTCAGCCACCGGGAGTGGCTGCTGCGCAAAAAGCTGCGGTTGAAGTACTAATGGAAGAGCCTGAACATCATCAAAAATTATGGTCAAATACCGATTATTTCCGCAAGGAACTGCAAAATTTAGGTTTTGATACTGGTGTATCAACCACGCCAATAATTCCCGTCATGTGTGGTGAATCAAAAGTTGCAAAAGACTTCACCGTTGAGCTTGGTAAACAGGGTGTTATGGCAGGGGCAATTGTATTTCCAATGGTATCTCGAGATAAAGCCAGGATACGCACTCAAATGTCTTCAGGTCTTTCAAAAGATGACCTTGATGAAGTTTTAGCAATATTTGAGCGAGTCGGTCCAAAACTTGGCCTGATTTGAGTTACTCCTCAGAATTCTCGAAGTCGTTAACAACGGCGTCAATTTCGCTGTCATTGTTTATTGCAATTTCATAATCTTTTGATTCATCACGAAGTTCTAACATGTCCTCAAATGGATTTTTCCCATCATCAATCATGCAGAGTAAGCGCCACCGCGGTGCCCATGAAAGATGCACATACATTGGACCTGGTAGTAATATCAGTAACCAGGATATGTAAGCATTTATTGATACGATGTCAGTTCTGTCAATCGATAATAATGCAAGACCGACAAATGGCATAGGGTACAAGATAATTCTTGGAGGTGCAATAGGCAGTCTACCAAATATGGTGTTGATGATAGTTGAACACAGGCCAAGGAAAAAGCAAGCGACCATCAACAGTGCACAATGGAGTGCCCAATCACTGGTCCATCCATAGTGATCATCTGTAGCAAATCGATATGGTAATATTAATGCAAGGGCAACCAAGAAACCGTAAAAACCACCAATATTAGATGGATGGGAGAGCCATAACGGCAGTTTGGCAAATAGTTTTGATAATGATGTGCCAAACAGAGTTTCTTGCTGATTTTCTGATAGAGAGCCTATCACAGCATTCCAATTAACGGATTTTGACACAAATAGCCCTGTTAAGGAGGGTTTTTGAATTAACAGGGTCGCATGGATTTATTCATCATTCTTTGTTGATAAACTTAGCCAACGGACCTTCTACGTTCAATTCCTCTTCACCAAGCCAATCCCGTTCTAGCAATCCATAATCCATTGCTTCGCGTTCTCTAGCCTCCTCAATTGGGTCTGCTTTTCCATTAACCACATCGCGTAAGGCCAGTGCTTGATTGATGATGATGACTTGTTTGGAAAGTCTCACTTTATTTATTGAATCACTAAAATGACCTAGCGTAGTGTAATCTTCATGATCCTCTACCAGATTAAATCCCCGTTGTAATTCATCCTCTACTAATCGTACTCTGTGCTCCCCAATATCAATCCAATCATTAGTTGATAATTTAACAGAAACAATAGCCTTTCCAATAGGTTCCTCATCGACAAATGGGTGATTAATGTTCACGCCAAGGGGAGTCGCAATTATCGCTTCCAAATCTGGAGAAAAGACAAGATAGATTGATGCTCCAATTGTAATTGAAAGTAATATTACAAAAATAGGTAGGCTGTAAAAACTAATCAACAGTATTGGTAAAATTACGGTCAAAATAGTAATTATTCTTACACGTAATAATTTCGTTTTGTAAGGTGAGCATAGTGCTAAATCAGCAAACTCGATAATTCCTTTTGGAACGCTCACAATAATGCCTCGAATACACTTAGGGAGTGTATTCTCAATAAGTGTTTGTTATTCGTGTGGGCACAACCATCCATCCTTCAAATCGTCAAGTTTTGCTAAATTCTTCCGCATCTTTCAATAACACTTAGACAAGGCTGAATCCAAAGGGGTGATGATTTTGGTTGAATTGCCACAAGGCGTGGTCATTGAAGTGCGGCGTGGCGGGCATGATGCTCTTGCTAAACTAGCCGGCGATATGACTACTCTTGGCATATCAGGCTACATCCGAATCGAACGTCGTCCAAAGGGCATCATTCCTCGCGTAAGCCAAGTAGTAATTAATGACGCAATACCACGGATTGCCCTGCATGAAGCAGATATGTTACTGACTGGTTTGGAAGCCTTGATGGAAATTGAAAAAGATTCTACTGCTCTGGATGCATTGGTCTCTTTGGTGGAACTACCTGATGATGATTTGATTAGAATAATCAATCTATATCCTGACGCAGTTATCGAACAGGAACGCCAAACTAATTCTAACAATAATGATGATTGGTGGAATTATGTCAAGCTAAACACTAGCAGTTGGCGAAGGGAAGAGAGATTACCTGAACAAGAAGTGACCATCGAAGCACCAGAATATATCCGACAGCTTACGAAAGCCAAATTAGATAATTTTGCCACAGGAGAACGATTGCTAAATTACGGCGACGTGCTGATGTTTGATGACAGTAATCCCCATGAAATAATTGAATTAGGCAGTATTTTAGCGAGTTACGGGCGGCCATTATTAGTACTCTCTAGACATGATGATGATTTGTTATTGAATGATTATTCATTGCCCAAGGGCTCTTGTCAAAGAGTTTCTTTTCTCCAGGATGAATCAACAGCCGATTTAATTGAGCGTTTACAACGAAAAGTGACGAATTTCTTGTGGGCAAACAAGCAAGCAGTTGTGATATTTTCAGGTTTTGAATATCTGTTGAGCATAAGTGATTTAAAAAGTTCAATCCGGATGATTTGCAATATAGTTGATGAAATTAGAAAAGGTGACCACTTAATGTTGGCAAATTGTGACTTGGAAATCTTTGATAATTTAGAAAGACACCGTTTCTTACGGGAGTTTGATTTAGTTGCTTCGGGATTTTTGGAAGCATTAATTTTAGACTCTGAGGGTTTAGTGGACCACCCCATTTGTGTTGAGTTATCTGACGAAGAGTTGTCTTGGATAGAACAACAAATATCTTTTGCTACCTCAAAAGACTCCCGCGTTTTGAATGGTGGAGTAGTTTCGGGAGGAGCTGCTAACCTAGTGGATGAAGATGTTCTAGAAGTTGGTGGGAAATTAGCGGAGTTGGTTGAAGATTGGCCGGCTGAGGAGGTTAAACATATACCCGGTATTGTTACATCACAGATTCACCCAAGCATCGGGCTAAATATCGCAAATGAAATTAATCAAGTCTTTGTTGATTCTATATCACCAACTGAATCAACTAAAAAATCCACTCCTAATGATGCAATTAAGGAAGTAACACATGTGGATGTTTCAAACCAACAACCCCCGGAAAATACTCCTCAGAGTAAAGGACCTAGGACGGCTACTAGAATAAGGCGGGCAAAGAAAAGGGTCATTGCTAGAAACACTGACAAATTGCATAAACAAACGATTTCTGCTGCCGCTCAATCTAATATTGCCTTACCAAATTTTTCCCCAATTCCGGTTGCCAAGTCAAACCGTGGAGCGATCGGTGTTGATCTCGACTCACGTTCAGATAAAATGGCGTCTGCACTTGAGAACATGTTGAAAAATCCACTTAGAACTCGATCAAGAGAACTCTCCCAAGCCTTGAAGCAAAAATCGNCAAAAACCAATTACAATCTACCCGATATAGCAGGGAAATCTCANATAAATATCCCCTCCAAGTCAAGTAATAATNCAGTCATTCATTCCAGTACCACAATAGCTGAACCANACAACAATCGACGTTCTCGTGAATCTGCCGCTAGGACTCAAAATCAACTAGACATAGATCGTAACTACCAAAAATGGTCAACAGAATACAAAGGGTCTAGTGAGTTTTCTGAAGAAATTGATTCTTTGGGCTCAGGGGGTGAAGATTAATGTCAACACGAACAAAGTTATTGTTAGCTCTTGAAAATGCAAAAAAGCATCTTGCGACAACAAATGAACAAGGCCTCAGCAATACTCAAACCACTGGTTTAGAACAAACTAACCAAACTAAATCTAAACTAAATATCTTAACGGGGGGGACATATTCTCCACCAGCAAGACGTAAATCACTTCTGTCTAGAGTAGGGGTGGCAAATCGTCCGACTTATGATTTGATTGCTGATGGAATACTCGGTAAAAATGAAGATTACCAGCCTAAGTTATCACTCAGTAAAACAGGTGGAGAGGTATCGAGTTTGGTTGCAGAGCGATTAAAAAATTTAAGAGAGCGTACNNTAAGTAAAATCTCCAGTGAGACAAATNTTGCTGAATCATCATTTTTNGGGTTTGAATCNGANGGGACTCCAATATGGAGTAGCGTTGTNTCAGGTCANAGAGGTGTNGAAGAAGGCTTGCATCATCATACTAAGNAGGCAAAAACCAACCTATCGCATCATAGTATACATCTTCCAGTCATCNTAGATTGGCCAAAAACTCTCCAATACAGCAACCATCAAACCTTCAAAAATTGGTCGACGACAACTGAAAACCGAAGAGCAACTCAATTGAGTGAGANAGTTATTGACTCGCCACAGGAGTCGCTAAATCCGTTAATCTTAATTGGGGATTCACAAACAGGCAAATCTCATCTAATTCACGCAATTGGTCAAGCAGTTTTACTTCGAGACCAAGGTCCTGTCTACTTCCTAAGAGGTGACGATTTGCCTGATGTTTTAGATGTAGAAAATACTTGGTCAGATGTATTTGCTAACAGTGTGATGCTGTTAATCGATGACATTGATTTGATTTTATCAGACCAAGAGGTTGCTAACAGCATTGGCAGGATGTTAGATTACGCGCTNAATATGAATGTGCACGTCGTGGTNACTGCTCGAAGTTCTCCGGANGATTGGCCAGCATCTTCACTTTGGGATATACTCAGAGGAGGAGTTAGAAGTATACTCAGCCCTGTTGGTGCAGGTAGTCTGATGCTTCATGCCAGGAAATTATCAAATGAAAGAAATCTAATGCTTTCAGATGAACAACTAGCATTAATTGTTACAGATGGCGACGTCAGTTGGCGAGCAACTANGAGTGGCATCGATAAAATTGAAGCCGCAATTAATAGCGGTGATAAGTTACTNGATACTGTAGATGTTTACAAATTATTGAATGATATTCATTCCGATAATGAGGACTATCTTGAAGAATCAAAATCAGAAAATGTTGAAGATATCGCTAATCGATTGATAAGTTCGGTAATCGATGTGGTTTACAGTGATGAAGAACCTGTAGGTATTGAAATTACTACCACATTGCCAGAACTTTCAGATGACTATACTCCACCCGAGATTGATATCGAATCATTTATTGGCAAACAAACTGATTTAGTTGAGGCACACATTAAGAAAACTCTTGATGAATTGACTCCAGAAGCACCATCAGTAATCGATGTACATGACCGCGACAAACATTTAGTGGCCAAAATGAACCGCATCGTTAAGCAAGATCACGCTAAAGCAGCAGAAATTTTAACTGAACTTGACATGNGTATTGANGAGAAATTTGCATTTTCTGATAGTGAGGTCAATCAAAATACTGGGCGNCTGATTGAATTAGAATCGATGTTACTCGACTTAGCCAATAGGACTTCAGATGCTTCACTAGAAGGCTTAATTGATATTGCCGATGAGTTGAGGGGACTTGAAAATCAGTTGGTTTCCCTAGACCCANAACGTGACCCATTACCTGAATTTATTGGTGATGATTTAGACTCATACACACCCGATGATGAATGGAATATTGATTCAACTGACGTCAGTGCTGAATCGCTGATTGACGCTAATTCAATACCCCTTACGCCAATTGCGAGAGTGCTTGAACCACATCCGGAAGGTTTGATGCAAACTTCGACTATTACACCGGTTAGTCCAGTTCTTGATGGTGAAGAAGAATGAAACACCCCTGGTGGATGAAAGGAGTTTCTTTTTCATGCCAATCTGGGTGTGGGAAATGTTGTGATGAACCNGATGGTATTGTCTATCTTTCAATGCATGATGCAAAACGCATTTCTGGCCGCCTCGGGATGGAAGTTACTGAATGGTTATCAAGGGATTGTCGTAAAACATTAGATGGAAGATATGTCCTAAAAAGCCGTGAAACAGACGGCATCTGTATTTACTTAAACGACGATAAGCAATGCAATATTTATGCAATTAGGCCCCAACAATGTGCAGCTTATCCCTGGTGGAGCGAAAATTTGGCTACCGAACGTTCATGGGAGAGAACTAAGCAAGAATGCCCTGGCTTGACAGCAGAAGATGCGATTATTATCGACGGAAGTAGCATTCGAATTCATGTATTAGCCGATCGTCAATCTTCGAAAGGTTTCAGAGAGTGGGTTGATTAACCACGGTTGCCAAATAGGCAATTTGGTTGATAAATAGGCCGTCTTTATACCATAGTGTTTTCTGGGGAGTATAAGTGGGACTCATGGATGATGAAAAAGTTCTTTGTGAAGTGACTGAAAATCACTTAAACACTGGGCTAAGAGGTATTCCCGTTGGAACATGTCGAACATCTTTCGTCACTCCTACTGAGGGTGTTCACTATTGTGGGTACCCAATAAAAGAACTAGTTGATTTTAGTCCTGAAGACATAATTTATCTTTTGTTCAATAAAGAATTACCTACAGCCGCCCAATCAATTGCCTTCAAAGCAGACTTGTCCGCTAGAGGGCATGTTCCTGACGGACTGGCTAATGTCCTGCAGACATTACCAACAGATGGCCACCCAATGGACTGGCTGTCAGTTGGTATTCACACTCTAGGTATGCTGGAAACTACCGAAGATTGGCGAGAAGATGCTTTGAATCTAATCGCTCGAATGCCACGATTGATGGGTTTGATTTTCCGTTATCGGGAAGGTCGAGGTGCAGATATTGCTGATGATGATACCAGTAAATCCCTAGTTCAAAGGTTCGTCGACACAGTCGGTGTTGATGAACATTTGAGGGCTAAGATGGAGCGTGTAGTTTCAACCTATCTGGTTTTACATATGGATCACGGGGGTGGTAACCTTTCGACCTTTACTGGTAAGTCAATTGCGTCAGGAAAAGCCACAGTTTATTCTGCAATTGCCGGAGCAATGAATGCTTTATCAGGACCACTTCACGGACGTGCAAATCAATCATGTCTAGAATTTGTCCTAAAAATCGGTACCAGTGATGAAGTTGAAGTGGAAAACTTTGTTCGTAATGAACTAAAAGAAGGCCGCCCAGTGTTTGGGTTTGGCCATGCTGTACTGAGTGTGGAAGATCCTAGAGCTACTGCACAATTCGCCATCGGTGAAGAGATTTGCCCAGATGATGAGAATTTTAAAATCATCAGAACTTTGCGTAAGGTTGCACCAATGGTGCTGTCAGAAAACAAGAAAATTCGTAATCCTAATGCTAATGTAGATATTGCTAGCGGTGCATTACTTTACCATGTTGGTTTGACAGACCCAACCTACTACACCACCTTTTTCGGCTGGGCTAGAGTTGCAGGAATTGGAGCACAGATAGTTGATGAGCGAACAGTGCTAAGGTCGGGTAAAGGAGTTCCAATTTATCGCCCCAAATACTTCGCTGAAGGTCAAGAACTCCGTCACATTGAGTGATGATTATTGTAACACTGGTCGAGCAGTCTTGCCTGAACCTCTATGGCCGATTAATCTAACGCTTTCCCATGGTGGTGAATGCGAAGAGTTATCCACTAATTTATCGACATCTATATCCCAATTCCACTTGGCTTTCCACATTTTTATCAAGTCTCGCTTTCTACTAGCGGAACACTCAATCCAAGGGCTTACTTCTTCTTCCAATTGTTTGATGACGTCTTTATGCGTGGCATAATCAGCATTCTCAATCAATTTTATTTGTTGTGCATCTAATGGTTTTGTTGCCGGTTTTTGCCACCTAGCACCGTTACCATTCTTGTACCAGGTATAAGCAGGATCTAAATTATCCGTCAGGCCAGTTATTCCAGAGTTGAGTAGCCGATATTCATACTTTTCATTGGCTGGCCAAACATATACTGGGATACCCTTTTGACATCTCCTAAAATGATTTAATTTCCTGCCGCTTAGTCCAACGCTTTTGCCCACTAAGGCGCGATTGTAGAAGGGTTGAAAATATTCGATTGCACATGGTACCATTGAAGCACCTCGCCTTCTGTGCTTATTCATTAATCTTGAAAATGGTGTGACAAAATATTGTGGATAAGCCATCATTCGCTTGATTTTACTGTGGCCAAATCTAGGTACTACGGGTAGTAATTCCGCCCAATGACGTTTTGAGTCGGCCATTTTTACCGATTTATGCATTTTATTATGGAATGCGTAAAATACACTATTGCCTTGTGGAATTGAATATTGATCTAACATTTCCTCAGCCTTTAGAATCATTTCACTAAGCACATTAGTTACTTTTTGGCCACCAAAAAATCCTCCACCTTCAGGTGACTTTGGATGAGGTCTTTTCAATTCTAAGCAGACCATTTTACCTTGGTCTCGCCATTGGGATATCACCTCAGTATCTTGCAGTAATTCTTCAAACGTGCAAAATCCTAGCTTTTGTAATTCCGTTAAATCCCAACTTTCAACATATGGATTAGCGCCATTTAATAATGATTTTTCAACTGATACTTTGGAATCATGATGGATGATTAATTCTTTATCTGCAGTTATTCTAAGATCTAATTCGATACCATCACAATTAGAAATTCCGTGTCGTAAACTAGACAAAGTATTTTCCGGGGGTTGTACCCAGTTGTCTGACACGTGGAGGGCACTTGATAGTGATTGAAAATATCATGTGTTGGTGGTTTGATTTTTAGCCTTAAATCGCTTCATATATTCTAATGCGGTGAAAAAGGATATATCAGCAAAGGTTGGCACTGTGCTATGAGTCCATACACTGTCATGATGATGCTAGTGGTTTTTTTCACTCCAGTGGTGTGTTGGCTGTTCTCTTTAACCCAGCGAGAGCATCGAGTTCCACTCAAGCAGATGGCGACAGAATTTCATGAGAATCGGTACTATCTCCACATAATCGGTTACCTTGCAATTGTCCAATTAAAATCGGTAACAGACTTGCTAAATGAACCAATAAAGTCTGAAGTCGGCCATTGGACTGATCTTGTTTACAGTATTGAGGGGGAATTGACTAAATCAATCCAAGATTTTTTTCTCAATGATTTATTAACTACCGTACTAAACTTCCATTATTTATTTATTTACTTGTTTCTGATTTATGTAACTACGGTATACTTTGCCTATACAGGTGACCGTGACATGACCGATAAAGTCACTATGAACTATTTGCTAATTTATGCTCTTGCAGTACCTTATTACTTGTTTTTCAATGTAGAAGTCACTTCATCTTGGATTCCAGGAATGGAGGCCTTACTATACCATGATGGTGCTTATTCGGTATTTTATGCAACCCATGACCCATTAGATAATGCCGTGCCGTCACTCCACATTGCTATACCATTTGGTATTTTGATGCTTAATTATTTACACGTCAAAGAAACTGGTGGCAAGATGAAAGATTGGCGACACTATAATTACCATATGTTCATTCTAATCAATACCATTCTGTTTATCTTTTCAATCTTGTATTTAGGAATTCATTGGTTCGTTGATATACCTTTAGGCATGTTAATTGGTGGCATAGGCGCACTGTTTATCCATCATTTACAACCACGTATGAGAAATAACCACGGTTCATTCTTTAAGGGGATTGACAAGATAAAAGCTAGAAAACACGCCCTGATTGAAGGAGCGATTGCTCTAGTAATGTTTACTTTGATTCTTATGGCGATTAATGTTCAAACAGAAAACTCAGAAGACAGAGTTTCATTCCGTTTGGGTCCAGAAGATTCAACTTATGAAATAATTCAAGAACTAAAGTATGGTGATGAGGTTAATTCAACAGTAAAGAATCTTGATGATTCATTGGTTTTGGAAATTGTCTACATAAATGTTGAGGACAGTGCTAAAGCAATGGAAAATGGTTCAATTGATTGGCAATACCTCACTACACTGGGCGACTATTATGTAATCAACCCCGGTCAAGAAATCCATTTGACCACAGATACTCCGCTGTTTTATCACTTAATTGTCATGCACAATCCGAGTAACAGCAGCAATGACATTCTTGAGGTTAGTGTAGTGAATGATTATCATGATAACCAGATGTGGAAAGCGATTATTCTGTCGATTCCTTCATTGTGGATGACTGCGTTCGTAATCCACCGGTTACAGAGATTGAAATTGAATAGTAGATCATTTGTTGACTCTTCTCCATCACATCTTTGGCTTGAGCAAGAATAGTTTGGATTATGACTAATCATCGTTTGGGATAACCATGGGGGGCGAGGAGCAGTTCCAAAAAGCGGTCAAGAGTCTTGTTGATTCGCCTGGGGGCATCCTTGTCTCCGACATCGCTGAGTACCTAAAAAGCCGGATTAAATTATTATCTGGATTATTCATAATTTCGGTAGTTGCAGGCTTTTCTCTGACAAAATCTGTCATTAGATGGCTAATTGAGCCTGAAAGACTACCTTCAGATGTCAATATAATTGTCACCTCACCGATAGAATTTATTCTCTTGCAATTTCAAATTGCAGTAAGTTTCGGTATCGTGATTATTGGATTATTTTTGTTGATTGAGGCATTAAGGAAAGGGGTAAACAATGACGCAATCAAGTTAAGGTTAGCGGAGTTAGATGTCAAGCCACCAAAGTTTAGTTGGGCATTTATCACTACAGTTGGATTCACTATCCTATTCGCCTTTGCCGGATTACTATACTCTTGGGAATTCCTCACTCCAATGATTTTGCAGTATCTTACCGAAGATGCTCAAACAGCAGGACTTTCAACAGAATGGCGGCTTTCTGGTTATGTTGGTTTTATTGTAAACTTGGCTTTAGCTTGCGTAATTGGATTTCAATCACCGGTAATCACCTTACTTATCCTACGCTTGGGCGTGGTTACTAGAATTCAAATTAGTCAATTCCGCAAGCACATTTGGTTTACTGCATTTGTACTGGGTGCATTTTTGTCACCGCCAGACCCGCTTTCGTTATTCTTAGTGGCCATGCCTGTAGTGATTTTATTTGAGATTGCTATGTTGATTGACAGCATATTTAACATTTCAAAAACATAACTCTGCTATTGGTATCGCCATACTCCCGGGTGTCTGGCCATAACTTTCACCATGGAAATCAGAACCACAACTTACTGAAATTGATTTTTCTTTACAGTATTGCCAAAGTTCATAGCGGTAATCATCAGGATGGCTGCGGTGAAAGGCTTCAATTGAATCAACACCGCTATCAAGACAGTATTCGACTAACTCTTTTGGAGGTATTCCATAGTAAATTGGGTGGGCTAAAGACGTAATTCCGCCGCATTTCTTGACCATGTCCACCGCTTCTTGAATGGTTGGCTTTGGCTGAATTACATGGCCAGGTAATCCGTCTCCAATCCATAATTCAAATGCTTCATGTTTTGATTCAACATAGCCTTTTTCCACCATAACTTCTGCTAAATGTGGCCTGCCAATCGAGCCTCCTGCCTTGCTAGAAACTTCAGAAAATTTAATTGGCATACCTAACTCAGTTAACTTTTCAATCATTTTTCTCATGCGTGGAATTCTATTGTTTTGTAATGGTATTAACCACTCTGCAAAAGTACTAGACAAAGCGTCATCTGGTTTTAAACCTGGAAAATAAGCGAGTAGATGCCATGATTTAGATCCCCTATCACGATTTCTTAACTCAAGTTCATCAGAATTTGCAGAAAGGCCACACTCACAAGTTATTTCTACACCTGGAATAAAATTAATTCCTAGTTTTGCCGCAGCAGTATAAGCATCTTTCCAGCCTGAAATAGTATCATGATCAGTTAATGACCAATTCTTAACATCATTTACAGCCATCAATTGTGCCACATGACCAACACTATGTTCACCATCACTATTGGTTGAATGGCTGTGAAGGTCATAGTCTTGCGTCCACATGTCGTAGTCCAAGTACTGGGTACTTTTGAACTTATGATTAAAACAGGTCATCTAGATTGGGTAATTCAGGTGTAGATGTATCATTATTTTCACTACCTAGGAAATTATCTAACTCAGATAAGTCTGGAAGAGATTCATTAGTTGGATTTTTAGGCACAGGTATCTCGTTTAGTAAGGTGTCTATATCTGTCATTGACGGTAATTTATCTTCAGTAGCATCCTCAATTTTTACCAAATCTGGTAAGTCTGGTAAGTCGGGGGTTGTCTGTTCAACCATCACATTAGTTTGCAAAGCCGGCAATGGGACATTATTTGATGGAACAGTATTGTTATGTTTGACCCTTAAGACAGGTACATCTAACATTTGCTCAGCATGTCGATGAGGTGCAGGTAATTGTTCAGCCATTATCTTTGCATCTTGGCCTAGTTTTCCAGAACTCAAGGTTCCGATCGCACTGTCAATTTGTTGTGCATTGATATCTGCTTTGGCTCCAATGATGCTTTCGATTATGCCTTTGGTTTGCAGATTTTCTGCTTTAGTTGACCCATCTGTGCTGTTGGATTTAGTTGGTGTCTCTTCCATTGCAGCAAGCTGCTCTTCTAGAGTTGGGCTATCAGAAAATGTCGGTATTTTACGTTCTTTAGATGAAATGATGCTAATAATTAGCAATACTGCAGCAACACCTAATCCCGCATATTCTTCAATGGTAAAACCGGGATTTTTTAGTAAATTGAGTTTCAAGTTGGTTGCTGTAACAATTATTGATAGAGCAGTAAGTATCTTGCTAGCATTTGCCAGTCTTGGTGCTATCTGCTCCATGGTTGTGGACAGATGTAAGGTAGATATGATGTTTACCTTCAAAACTTGAATTCAGCAGAGCGTACGGTATTTTCCATTAACATGGCAACAGTCATCGGTCCAACGCCACCTGGAACAGGAGTAATCCATGAAGCAACCTGACTGGCAGATTTCTCCACATCGCCCACAAGAATATAGCCACGCTTAGCATTTGCATCACTGACCCTGTTTATACCTACATCAACTACGATTGCTCCTGGTTTTATCCATGATTTCTTGACCATGTTTGGCCTTCCAACAGCAGCTACGATAATATCTGCGTCCAAACATTGTTTTGCCAGATCTGCGGTTCTGGAATGTGCTATTGTAACTGTTGCGTCTGCCCCTCTAGATGCTAGTAAAATTGCTTGTGGCATACCAACATTTCTTGAACGGCCAATTACCAATGCTTGCTTACCTTTAGTTTCGATTCCAGCCCAGTCAAGTAAGCGCATTACTCCATTTGGAGTGCAAGGGATCAAGCAATCATCTCGTGATTGAACCAATCTGCCCAGATTTACCGGATGGAAGCCATCAACGTCTTTCAGGGGGTCAATCAAGTCGGTTAGTAATTCTTCACTGATGTGATTTGGTAGTGGGGACTGAATTAAGATTCCATGGACCAAATCATCATTATTTAGTTCATTAATGACCTGGATAAGTTCAGTTTCGCTTGATGTTTCTGGCATCTCGATGTGAGTGCTTTTGATTCCTAACCGCTCGCAAGCACGGATTTTAGCGCCGACATAAACATGACTTGCCGGGTCATCTCCAACAATTATTACCGCAATGTGCGGACTTATACCTGCAATTTGGCATTTTTCAATGCGTTCTTTTAGTGACTCTTCAACGGCAGCAGCACATGCTTTACCGTCTAATATTTCAGCCACCATGTTCGTGCGAGTCGCCTTTCTTTATTGATTATTTGCGTGGTTATTTCAACCCGCTACCAATGTGATTTTCATTACTAGGCATGGTGGCAAATAGTCTAGACTCATCACTGAAGGATTTGAATTCTATTGAATTTCCAGACGGGTCATCGATAAACATTGTAGCCTGTTCACCAATTTTACCCGGGTAACGTACATGCGGTTTTAGCCTAAAAATAACGTTTTCATTAGATAATTTGTCACGTAAATTGTGCCACTGTTCCCATTCCATGACGATGCCAAAGTGGAATGGTGGTACTTGTTTCCCGTCAACCTTGCCACTTTGTGAAAAGTTGGGCATTTGCTTAACAAGATGAGCAACTATTTGGTGGCCATAGAAATTGAAATTAATTGACTTCGTGGTTCGTCGACCAATACTACAACCTATTTTATCAACGTAAAATTTTTCGGTTAACTCAAGACTAACCACTGGGAAAGCCAAATGAAATGGTCTCATATTACCACTTAGTAGTCCACAGTTAACTGTTTTTGTGGAGCCAACGGAGGGACTCGAACCCCCGACCGTCAGATTACAAATCTGAAGCACTACCAGCTATGCTACGTTGGCGACGCCCTAGCCAAACAACAATCATTCATCAATGAAACGGATGATTTGATATATCTTGAGTATAATATCGAGGGGCAATTCAAAGAACATGATTCACTTAGACTTGCTATGTCCGATGATACGGCAAATGCTTTCTTGAATGATTTTGCTCAAACTAAGCAAGGCAACGATACGATTTTCGCTTGCTGGGCTAGATATCAAGCCGCTGTTGCTGACGGGCATGATGCGGTGAATGGAACAATTGGTGCACTACTTGAAAATGATGGTAATCTTGCAATTAACCAGACGGTAGACTCCTTTGTTCGTAACTCACCTCCCATCGAAATTGCCGCTTATGCACCGTTGAAAGGATTACCTGAATTTCTTGACTTGGCTGTTACTCTGGCACTTGGTGATGCCCGCAGTGAATTAGAAAATATCGGGGTGCATCATACTGCTACAGCCTCGCCGGGTGGTTCAGGAGCGCTATACTTAGCGGCTGCTAATTTTGCTGACCGAGGTAGTAAGGTCTTGTTACGTGATCGTCATTGGGGTCCCTATGATGGCTTCCTGGCTGGTTGTGATTTAGGAATTGAGACTTATCCATTACTTGGAGGCAACAATTCGACGGTTGATGTTGAATCGATGATTAGTAGTCTAGACCGTTTGGCCAAACAGCAATCAAAAGTAATGTCATGGTTAAATGACCCTGCCCATAATCCGACAGGTCTGTCACTAAATGCCAATGACCGTCGTGCTGTTTTACAGGCATTTTCGGATATGGCTATGGCTCACGAAAATGTTGGCTTTACCCTGCTTATCGATGCAGCATACCATTTGTATGCCAAAGAACCTCACGGTTGGGCTGAAACGATTACTGATGCATTACATGACGGAATGAACTGGCCAGCAAATCTATTGATTACCTTCGCAATTTCGTTATCAAAATCTCACACCATTTATGGTCTTAGAGCAGGCGCACTGGTTAGTATTCATCCAGATGAATCAGTAGTCGATAGAATCACCACTGTAATGGGTGTTACTGGTCGACAAACCTGGTCTGCTAGTTCTCGTCTAGCGCAATATTCAATCGCTCGTATTCACGCAGGGGAAGAATCAGGCGATGCTTGGTCGCTAGAACTTGTTAGACTGACCGAATTATTGGCCCAGCGTCGCAAACTGTTTATTGAAGAGTGTGGTAAAAATGGCGTCCCAATTAATCCAACCCATGACGGATTTTTTGCTTGGCTTGAACATGATGACCCAAAATCTGTGGTCGACTCATGCGCAAATGACCATGTCTACTTAGTACCGCTTAAAGGCGGGATAAGAATTGGTTTGTGTGCCATACCTACCGAGCAAATTGCTAAAGTTGCTAAGACTTTGAGAGACGCTTTACAGTGAGGTTAGTAAAATGTCTAGGTACCCGCGAGAAAATTTTATTCTCTCGGGATTTATTTGTATTGCTTTTGGAGCCTTTTTCACCGTGGTAGGAGTCTATACGCTGGCCTCTACAGTAGGAGTATTAGGGATAATATTGTTCGTCTTTGGTATGAGTTTGAAATCTAAACTCGGGATGTCAGAGTCTGCTATTAGGGATTGGAGGCCCGATGAAGGTCAACTACCAGATGCTGGCAGAGTAATGTATCGTGTTGATGTTACGATGGATGAACCAATTGAATCAACAATCGTTTGTGGACCATGCGGGAAAATCACCGTCCAGCCCGGGCCTAGACCTGATTCCTTTACCTGCCCTAGTTGTCAAGTTCAGTTGTGGACTACTGAAGAAGAGTAGAAAGTGAAAAAAATCGGCAAATCTAGGCATAGATTTGATAGCACTACTTCTCTTCGTTGTGTCATGGACGCCTCAAATCTTGTCAATACAGAGCGTAGGATGCTCCGTGTAATGCAGGATGGCCCCGACTCAAAGTGGTCGCTTGAGGAGGTTTTGAAAGCATGTGATTGGACAGATCAAGCAGTCGTAGTTGGTGCTGGACAAGGCTTGGCGGACAAGAGACTAATCAAGGTAATTGAACATAGTCAAATCGAGGTAAAATTAGCTACTCAAGGGCAGTTGGCAATCGACAACGGGTTATTGGAAGCACGTCTGTTCAATTGGTATCTTGAGTCAAATGACCCATCAATGAGTAATCTACAACAATCATTTGAGAAGCATGAGGCTGGTCCAGGGATTGGCTTGCTGAAAAAGTTAGGAATTTCTATGCAAGCAGGTAAATTTCATTGTGATGACAACGCTATAGTCGAACAACAGATTGCTAAAAGAACTAAATTTCTAAACGCATTACCCTGTTCACAAGATGAAGCAGATGCTGAATTATTAGAACATTTTAAGGGTAGAAGAAATTTTGTTGAACTAGTTATTACGACTACTCGGACTTGGAAGATATCAAAATCAGGTTTAAAAATTGACAAAAATGACTTAGTCGAAACTGAGGTGATAAACCAAATAACTCCAGAACTGCTGCAAAGTGATAATTGGAAGGATGCTGAATTTAGGGCTTTTGATGTAACTTTGGAATCAACAACACCAAGAACCGGCCGTAGTCATCCAATGCAGTCTTTAATTGAAAGAATCCGTCATATTTTCTTAGAAATGGGCTTTTCAGAGTTAGTTGAAGATTATGTTCAATCGGCAGGTTGGAATATGGATGCTTTATTTATCCCACAAGACCATCCAGCAAGAGAAATGCAAGATACCTTCTATCTTGATAATCCCAAATCATTGCAATTACCAGAAGAATTAATGCAAACTTGGTCTGCTATACATCGTAGTGGTGGTGACACTGGTTCTCTTGGATGGGGTGGTGAATTTTCTAACGAGATTTCACAAAAAGGCTTACTTCGAACACATACTACCGTCAATACCATACAGCATTTAGCAGCAAATCCGACAGAGCCTTGCCGTATGTTTACCGTTGATAGAGTCTTTAGAAAAGAAGCAATTGACCGAACACATTTGCCTGAATTCCACCAAATTGAAGGAATTATTATGGAAGAGGGAGCTAATCTTCAGATGCTCGTTACTACTTTGAAAACCTTCTATGCTAAGATGGGTTATCCTGAGGTAAGAGTTAGACCTGCTTATTTCCCTTATACTGAACCTAGTTTGGAAATTGAAGTCAAGTGGCGTGGCAAATGGCTAGAGTTAGGCGGTGCTGGAATCTTTAGGCCAGAAGTGACTGAACCACTCGGAATCCAACATCCAGTTCTTGCTTGGGGTATGGGTCTAGAGCGATTGGCTATGCTGGTACTTGGACTTGATGATATTAGACAATTATACATTTCAGACTTAGAATGGTTGCGAAATCAACCGATTATCTAATTGTCCATAATAGGACTATTTTCAAGTGCTGGTAATATCTGCATACGCTATGGGAATGCTGAATACTATGGATTTAGGCGTGTTTAAACGTCTAGAGACTTGGAAAGCATTTGCTATTGCTGCAGTTATGTTTGTCAGCATTTCCTTTGCCGCATTATCGATGTTTGACAGCATGGACGATATTTTTCAATCCGATGCTGAACCAGAACCGATTCCTAACATGATATTTGAATCCCTCAATCGTACTGATGTTGAATCTTCATTGGTAAATGAGACTGGTTGGTTTAATCTAGACGACTTACGTGGTTCTATCATAATTTTAGACTTCATGGCCCATGATTGTAGTAACTGTCATGCAGTTCAGTATCACCTAGAGGACAACATGGACAATTGGTCAGAAATGGCTAATGAAAACGGCAAGAATTTCCATATCGTTGCTTATGGGAGTTGGTATGGTGAAGATATAGAATATCTCAATGAATCAGATGACCGGTACACTGTGCCACAGTATCCTACAGGCATGGGATATGATGAATCGGCAATACTTGCTAATGGTGACAGAGTGGACCCTGTCAGACTGTTCACAACAGCAGGGACAGGACAAATCCCTGTGGTAATGGTCATTGATGAAGAAGGCTACATAATAGAACGTCAAGCCACAGGCTCACCTACAGATAAATGGGACTCATTTGATTCTGTAGTTGAACAAGCAATATCGGGTCCAGTAAGTGATACCGTTGATCTAAGAATCGGCTGGGAGGAACCATCTACATCTTATGTAGCAATCTTTGTATTGGGTATGATCCTGTCAATCTTGGTGTATTTCTCGCCATGTGCATTCCCTGTTCTGCCAGGTTTTATTTCCTACTACCTATCATTGGGTGCAAGAGAAGATGAACTAATTGAAGCAGGTAAACTGAAAACCAAAATGCCCAGTCCGCTAGTTATCGGTTCATTATCGGGCTTAGGAATGTGGACATTTTTCCTCTTTATTGGCATAATTGCTGTGGTAATGGGGGAAGCATTTCAGAAATCTGGCTTAGTCCATTATATCGCTATTGGAATTGCAATATTGCTGATAATTCTAGGTTCGATGATGTTACTTGGTGTCACCTCACATGTTATGGGTTTTGTACAAAAATTTGTTGATAAATATAGCACGACAGAGGATGACGATGTCTTCACCCCTAGGCGCAATATGTATCTGTATGGAATTGGTTATGCCGCTGCCTCAATAGATTGTACTGCAGCAGCAGTCTTGCCATTCGTACTTTATCTTGGAACCCTTGGCGGGGCTGCGATAACTCTTGGGATTAGTGGATTAATGCTTGGTCTGTTGATTTTGATGATTGCCGTAACTATGATGGTTGGTCTTGGACGTCAAGTCATGATAAATTTCCTCAGAAGAGCAACAGGGACAATCAAACTTGTTGGTTCATGGATGATGATTATGGCTGGGATAAGCTTGACTTTGTATCTAACTAATCGGGATGCGGTAAGTGCGGTATTTGGCTAATTTTACAGACGGTTGAATAACTCAACAATCTCCTGATCATGACATCTATCCAAGGCTGGTGATATCCAGTACTTCCATGCCAAGAAGCCAACAATTAGTGCTGATATTGCATCCCATACGTAATGCTGTTTTGTGGTGGTAATGGAAATAACTAGTAGCAACCAAGCAAACCATAATGATCCGAGTAGTATTTTTGCCCTTGTACCGTCATTGTTAAACCACCGGTGAACAATTAAAACTACTAGCATGCTTTGAACTATGTGTAGTGATGGCCAAGCATTCCATGGATTATCAACACCATACAATAACTCAAACCAAGCGTGCCAAATTCCCAGGTCTGTATCCAATACAGAATCTCGAAGGTCTACTTCGGCAGGTAATGCGAGGAATATAACAAAAATCATCAGGGTTAATATTAGTAAGATTTGGTGGAAAATAATAACTTCTCTTTGGGTCTGTTCATTTTTCATGCCAAATAATCCTGCCATTGGGTAATAGAAATATAGCGTGTAATACGGAAGAATCATCCATGGAATCACTGGAATCATCGAATCCAATTTAGTCTCGGGATCAAACGCAGTCCAGTTGCGCCATTCTGAAAAATAATTAATCACTAAATATCCTAAGCCTAATCCTAAGACAACCATAAACAATAATGCTAAAGGTAAACGCAGTCCTTTGAATGAATGACGGTTTTGCCAATGGCTACTCCATAACTTCCATGGTTTTGACCCCCAGCGGATGGACATTGTATCGCCATTTGGGGTTTGTTAATTAACAGTCTGTACGATTAGAGAGTAATTCCACAGTGCGGGCAGGCTTTCCAGTTTGGCATAATTTGCTTTGAGCAGCTTGGGCAAATGGAATTATTACCGTTGCTCTCTGGGTTATTTTTTGACTCTGCGCCTGGACCATCTACTGCTTTTTGAGCGGTTTGTTGTCGCAAGAATTCCTGCATGACTTCTGGTGTTAGCGCATCATTTTGGGCAGCCATTTCCATCATTTTTACTTGCAATTCATTTTGCTTGTCCATGCGTTGATTTTGATGTTCTTGGGTTTGGGCAATTCGGTCACGCTTTTTTGCTTGAACCTGTTCAAATAATGCCATTGCTTGGTCAGTTTTGTGTGATGATTCTTTCAATCGAAGGTTTAATTTTCCTTCATCACGTTTTAATTCAGCTTCCCAGCGTGCTTCTTGCTTTCGTAAATCCTTTAATTCACTCTGTAATTCAACAGTAACTTTTCCTGCCGCTTCAGCTTTTTGTATGTTTAACTCACATTCGATTCTTCTTAACATTGCAGCTTCTCGTATAGCAATTCTTTCCATTAGTGCTTCAGCATGGGCTCCTTCAGTTTGCGTGGCAGCCGAAAGTTCGGCATTTAGTTGAGTTATTTTTTCATTATCAGTTTGATTTGCAGTAAGAAATGCCTTCAGTAAAGTAAAGCCAAGCGTTGAGAGGGTTGAGCGTAATTCGACCTCTGTTCGCATCTCAAATTTATCTTGAAAAGCAGCACTTCGCAAATCTTCATCACTTGAACACTCTGCAAGTGAGGGATTTATTACTCGCATCATTAATTCATTGTGTAATACCTCTGCTAGGCGCTTTCTGTCTAACAAGGGTGCACTGTTGGCAAACATGTTGAGTAATTTGGGGATGTCATCATTACGTAATTGAACTCGCACATTGGCAAATCCAGAAACTTTGCTACCATTTGGTAAATTGGCAGAAAATGGAATCGATATATCGGCAGGTCCAGTCATGGCGAATAGTAATCTCCTATCCTTGGCTGTAACGCCCATCATTTCGCCTAAAAATCGGTTGAATCCGCCCGCGATGTTACCAACTATCTTCTCAGTTAGAATATCACCAATTCGACCATCAACAATAAACACACACGCTTCGTTTGGCTTCAAAACTACTTCTTGAGCCTTCCACGTATTGATATTATTGGCATCCAATAATCTCGCTATAATGTTAGGGTTGTCTCTCCATCTAAATTTGTTACTCATTGCATCATCTCATTTGGCTTTTTGACGTAGACCACCTAGAATCTTAGCCCGTGAATTATAAAATCCTCGACAACTAGTAATCATCTGTTGGCACTGCTGAATAAAATTCTTAACATCTTCGTCTGGTTTACTTGTACTAAATGCATGCTCTGCACTATTGGAAATATTGATTGCCTTGGTTACCATTTCAATAACATCGTGGTCATGTTTGATTAATTTTTTCAAATCAGAAACTTTCGCTGACCTTGAACCCGAAAAGAATGCATGATTCATTCCAGTAGTCGATTTGTCCACATCTTCAATCATCGAGTCAATTTCAGAAGCGGCTAATTTAGCAACTTTAGCTAGTGGCATATTATTGGCTTTGAAGGCGAGATCTTGGATGTTAGAAATGTGGTTTCTTGCCCTAGTTCCGGCTCGCTTAATCTCATCGCGAATTAGTTTATCAGCTTCCCGACGTTTGCCTTTAGTATATCCCTCATAACTAGAGAGCACTAATTGGATACCTCTCACGTAAGGTAATACTTCTATGGGTACGACAGGCATCGCTCTCATGTATTCTTTGTCACTGGTCGTTATTATTGCTTCCGTTAGTAGATTCACAAATATTTGACCAGTCAAGAATTCTATCAGCGACAATATTTGCCTCATCTTTGTCGTGAGTGACATGAATAGCACTGATGCTTTGTTGTTTGACTAACTCTCTAATTTCCTTGGCCAAATCTCTGCGTGCATCGACATCTAGTGAAGACAGTGGCTCGTCTAGCAGTAATAATTTTGGCTTGGCTAATAATGCTCTGGCGAGTACAACTCTTTGAGCTTCACCACCAGATAATGTTGTGACTTTCCGTTTAGCAAATCCGCTTAATTTGACTAATTCTAGGGACTCATCGATTAATTGTTCTTTCATGACTTTAGATAATTTTTCATTATTCCCCAGAAGGATATTTTTCGCGACGTTCAAATGCGGATATAAAATTGGCTTCTGGAAAATAAATCCAACAAAGTCAATGACATTTTTTTCAATAGTAATTTCACCAACACCGCTTGATTCTAGGCCTGCTATCATTCTTAGTAAGGTGGTTTTGCCACAACCACTTGGTCCTAGAAGGGATACTATTTCCCCTGCCTTTAGGGTTAAATTCATATTCTGAAATAATATTTTGCTACCCAAGGTTTTTTGTTCGATTGAAATTTCTACCACGTTGTTATTGTTACTCATTAAAATCCACTCCCTTCTCCATTATCTCGGAACCGTTCTGCTATGAAAAATAAGATGAATGTCAACAGCATCAAAACCGACGCTGCGGCCATCGCCATTGGTTGAATCAATGGATTAAATTTAGGTTGGCTCATTAATTGGTCAATTAGTACCGACAAAGTATCCCACGAACCAGACCTGACTAAAATCCACGAAGCGCCGAATTCACCTAATGAAAACGCCATTGTTAATGCTCCTGCTACCACAAGTGGGGCTCTAAGGAATGCAGTTTTACCATGCCACCATGCTTTAATTGGACTCATGCCAAGCATAACCGCCTGTTCATGGTATGATGAATCAATGGATCGCAAAGCAGGCAGAATTATTCTGATGACAAATGGGGTGGTAATAATTATATGAGGTATTGCTGGTATAATGGCCCAACCAAATAAACCAGGTGACCACTTCAATAAACCAAGTAAAATTCCAAGGCCAATCATTACCGCTGAAAGTGCCAAAGGAATCATTGTAGCAAATTCAACAATCTTAGCAGTAGTGGCTTTTTGTTCTTGTTCTAAGCGATTAATACATGATGAAATGATCCAGCCTATGGGTAAAGCAAATACAACGGTGATTAAACAATAAATCAATGAATTAGATAAGGCATCCGGGATTGCTGTAGTTGAATAATCGCCAGACCATGCTTCACTCCAAGCTTCAGTCGAGTACGTAAATTCACCAGTGGCGGTGTTGCGAATCCTAAAAGATGCGATTGTTACCAATAATAGCGGTATTATGGCAAAACAAACACCCACTGAGATGATAAATTTCGCTAAATTATTTGGCTTATCAGATATTTGCTTAGCGTCTGATTCAGCAATTATTGCGTGGATAGTAGAATGTCGTCTCTGTATTGAGGTAGCGCAGATAATTGCTAGTGACAATATGATTAATTGGACAATAGAAGTTGATAATACTACTTCACTAGTGTCAATTCGGTAGCCATATATGCCCGCTGAACCTCCTGAATTGGCCATCATTGTTTCTAGTGTGTCTTGGTTTGGAGTAAGCCATCTAACTAGGGCAAACGAGGTGAAAGAAAAAATGAAACAGAGTGTCGCTCCGCATAATACCGCTGGTCCAATTATTGGTAACCAGAGGTTACGAATTCGTGACAACCGATCTTGCCCCGCTGGCAAGAAACGCATTTGTTCTTCCCAGGTTCTGTCCATTGTGGACAAGGTTGGTTCGACAAATCGCATTATCAATGAAATGTTAAACCATACGTGAGCGGCAATTAAGGCGATGAAATGCCCGGGGTTTTCCCAGTTGGTAACATTGGCAAATTCGCCAACAATACCAGTCTCTAACCGCAAATCAATACCCATTGCGGTTAACGGTCCCCCAACATCGATCAGCATCAGAAATCCCATGGCTACTACGATTGAAGGAGTGACAAACGGAACTGCTAGTATCGCTCTTAAGAACTTGATATTTTTCCAATTATAACGCCCCAAACACCAAGCAATCGGTAGCCCAAAGATCACTGTGGCAATTGTTGAAATGGTGGCTTCAAGTAATGTGAATTTCAAGGCTTGTAACGACGATTGGGTAGTAAAGAAATTTTCGACTGCCACAACTGAATTAATTCCAGTAACTGATTCAAGGCGAGCAATAGCATACAATAATGGCAAAACAGTCAGCGTTACGAAACAACAAACAGTAGTCCACTGTAAGATTTTGACCAACATATTATGCTGGCCTGTTCTAATCAATACCAGACCTCATTCTGTTGCTGACTGCCACTTTTCTAGCCAATTAGTCATCTCTTCGTTGATTCTAGTCATCTCAACATTGGCATTTTCTTGTGGTATGTCAGAGTGATAGCGATATCCATCGGTTTCTGGTAATCCATAGCCATCAAGAACCGGATACATTAGATTGTTCTCGGGCATTTGTGCATTGATTTCAGGACTCAGTAGATATTCTATGAATAGTTCAGCAGCCGGGACATTTGCCGCACCGTTAATTATTCCAGTATATTCTACTTGTTGTATGGTTGACTTTGGTAGTGTTATTGAAGTAGAGTGGGTGTAATTACTGGAGTAATAAGCTTCAACTCCAGGAGACTGACAATAAGATACGGTCAAGTGAGCATCCCCGATATATCCTGTAGTGTACTCTCCATAGCCTCCAGTGTAGTGAGTTTCGTATGCTTCAGTCCAGCCTGAGGTGATGATTGCATCATTACTTGCCATGGCTTGCCACCAATCAAATGCATTAGTACTTTCATCTTCATCATTTTCAAAATAGTCGATGGTCGCAACCATGAATGACCTTCCAGGTGAAGAGGTCACTGGGGATGGGAATGCAGTTTTTCCTCGCCAAGTTTCCTCGGTTAAGTTCCATAATGATGTTGGTTCACTAACATTTTCTTCATCAACAAAATTCTCGTCATAATTTAAACAAACAGGTCCTTGATCAAACGGAATGGCTAGTGATCCTGAATACGGTGTTGTTGCCTCTTCGCTTATGTTTTGGTAGTTATCTGACTGTGTGTAAAGAGTTTCTCTGAGCAAACAATTGTCGATAGCAGTCTGTAAGTAGGTATTATCTAAGCCAATCATCAAATCTGCTTGTTGAGCTTGTTTTGTAAGCATCATTTGGTCTAATATTCCACCTGCATCATCTTCTTTGATAAATTCGACTTCATATCCAGTTCGGTTGGTAAATTCTTCTACCATGCTGTCACTTAATGCTAATATGTCATAAGTAAGTATTCGCAATTTCCCGTCATCTGTGTGGCCTGCGGAAAATGTAGAACATTCAAGTGATTCATTTTCTGCTTCCAAGGCGCCCAAACAACCACTCAAAGATCCGCAAACCATTACGGTTAAACACAGTATTGCCTTAAGCCGCAATTAAACCACTTCCTATTTGCGCAGAGAGCTGGTGGGTTCTATCAATCAACTCTAATGGATTGTGTGCGAGTATATACAGACTTGGCTCCCAACCATAGCCTCCTGCATCAATTATTACATCCAGCTTGGTGTGCGACCCGATTATACGACCCTTTTCACACTGAGCAAATGCATAGCCGAGTTGCTCACATATTGCTTTGAGTTCATCGATGTCGACTTTATCATGTTTTATTTCTGGCTTGATGTTGACAATCGATGTTTTGGCTTCATTTATTGTATGGGCTTGTATTAGAATACCTGCTAAGTGGTTGGAGACACCAAATGAAGGAGTTTCATGATGCCGTAATTTCCCGTTAACAATGGTAATTCTTCCGGGGAAGGCCGCTACTTGCTCAGCATCTCTAGCACCTTTAACGCAAGATGCGATGTTTAGTCCAACAGCTGGTAAGACATGGTGAATTCTTTTGACATCAAGACGGCTGATTGCCCATTCTAATCTGCGCAGTAAGGCTCTTTCCTGTTGGCCTTTGTCCAAATCTAGCCCGGTAAGGGTCTTGTCAAATCTTAGAGTTTGATTTCCGCCAAACTGGAATTCTACAATCAATCGTTGACGGATCACGTCACTTTCTGGGCCTATTGCAGCAAGAGCTTGTGACAATTCACTGGCCCATGCATCAACCATTGCTTCGTCAGCAGATGCTGAAAGGCTAATGGTTGGTTTCTGGATATGCCTAGATATCGTGCTTTGAGTTGAACCTAATAATGTGGCTATCTCAGATTGTGACCATCCTTTTGTGCGTAAATCTTTGGCAATGTGCTGGTGTAATCTGTCCAGCCATTTGCCACCTACTTCTCCTAACATGTGCTAGGCTAGAAACTACCTTTATTCAATGTTGCTGAACTATTATGCATTATGAATGGTGATTTCAAGCAGAAAAACGCTATGATTCGCTAAAGTAGAACATATTCTTAGCATATTTTGTAGGCCATCTATTGATTGTAGAATAATTTTCGTTAGCGACAGATTTTGACCAAATATGCGGTAAAAAGTCTCGGTATGAGGCGAATGTAGGTTGAATTTTATCTAATTCATTCTGCATAAACTGCTTGATAATAGTTCTAGAACCAACTACCGCATACTACAAAGGTCTAGTGCTAGACCGGTGGGTGTATGAGAGCAGAAGCCCTTACACCATTCCTTGATGGTTTGATGGCTCGAATAGCAGATTATCATCTAGCATCTCTAGAAAATGAGCAAAAAACCGTGGATTACCTCTCTGAAGAATCCCGAAGAAAAACTACAGATTTGTCGCTTCCACTAGTAGGCAACGGCCCAGATGGAGTTCTTGATGATATAGACGAATTTCTCCGTCAGTGTGTTCGAACTAATAATCCGCAATTCATGAATCCATTGTGGGGCGGATTGAATTTGTCAGCCTTTGCTGGCGAGGTAATTGCCGCTTTGACCAATCAGTCGATGTACACTTATGAATTATCACCGATTGCGACTCTAATCGAGAAAGCTATTATCTTTAGAATTATGGAAATAATCGGTTATGCTGATGGTTTTGGTACCTTTACTACCGGCGGTTCAAATGGTAACATGCTAGGGATGTTGTGTGCTCGTCAATCCCTTTACCCATCATCATCCCACACTGGGTTTGATGGTACCAAGCACGTAGCGTTTGTGTCCGCTGAAGCTCATTATTCTGTACTAATGTCCGCTAACGTAATCGGGATAGGACATCAAAATTTGATTAAGGTTGCCTGTGATTCACAAGGTCGTATGAAAGCAGATTCTCTAAGAGATGAAATTCAAAGAGCAAAACAAAATGATTTGGTACCATTCTGCGTAATCGCCACATCAGGCACCACTGTTAGAGGGGCCTTTGACCCAATTGATGAAATTGCTGCTATCACTCATGATGAAAATATCTGGCTGCATGTTGATGCTGCTTGGGGTGGAAGTTGCTTATTTTCTAGCAAATATCGTGACCTCATGTCAGGGGTTGAACTTGCCGATAGTGTTTGTTGGGACGCTCATAAAATGATGGGGCTGCCACTTATTTGTAGTGCTTTTCTAACCAAACACAAGGAGGTCCTTGGTGGCGTTTGTGCTCATGGTAATGCTGCACATTATCTATTTCATGAAGATACTAAAGATGTCGATTTGGGACGCTTTTCCTTACAATGTGGAAGGCGTAATGATTCTCTAAAATTATGGATTGCCTGGCGGGAAATTGGTGATCAAGGATGGGCCGAGATGGTTGAGAAGTATTGCGAATTAAGTGACTATCTACAAGCTGCAGTTGAGTCAAATCCCAAGTTAGAAATGATGTCTGAGCGAAGTTGGTCTAATATTTGCTTTAGATATGTGGCTGATGGACGCGACCTCAATGAATTAAATGCCGAAATTCGTTCTCGACTAATAAGAGAAGGTATGCACTTAGTGAGTCGTTCAAATATTTTTGATCAGGTAGTTATTAGAGCAGTGGTAGCCAATCCTTTAGTTGACCAATCTGTGTTAGATGGTCTAGTTGCAGCAATTGTTAGGCATGGCGATGAAATAGTCGCTGGAGTACCTGCACAATTTTGATTCCCCCGAGTTTAAGGAGCGCCTTGATTTGGCACAATCATGTCGAGTGGCGATTTAGTCAGGACCGCACTATTTGATGAACACGTTGCACTGGATGCTAATATTGTCGACTTTCATGGTTTCGAATTACCGATATGGTACTCCAATATCAAAGAAGAACATCTTGCTACTAGAGCATCTGCAGGACTATTTGATGTCAGCCACATGGGGGCATTTCGGTTCACTGGCAACAAGGTTAGAGAGTGGCTTGAAACGGTGGCAACCCAGAAAGTATCGGCAATATCTCCTGGCCGTTGTGCTTACACTCATTTCCTGGACAGTAATGGTTTCATCATCGATGACATGATTTTTGCTGTGGTTTCAGAAACCGAAATACTTGGAGTCCCAAATGCGTCAATGATTGAGGTAATGGCTAATTGGTTCACCAGTAATCTGCCCGAGGATGGCTCGGTAGAATTACAAGATTTATCTCCTGAAACATCAATTATCGCTCTACAAGGGCCGGACTCAAAATCAATAATTAGCAAGGTTTTGAGTGCGGAAAACCACGTTGGAAGATTTCGCTGGCAACAAATATCGGATAACTCTCTAGGTGTTACTGGCTGGATTCAAGGAACTGGTTATACAGGTGAGCCAGGTTATGAGATATTTGTGCCGAATAACCAAGCAGCAACTCTTTGGCGCAATCTAATCAATGCAGGGGCAACGCCGGTAGGACTTGGAGCACGTGATACATTGCGCTTGGAGAAAGGTTACCTGCTTAGCGGAGTGGATTTTTGCTGGCCTGAGCTTGAAGAAGGGACCGAATTTTTGTCAAGAGATTCGTGGGAGACCAATGTTCCGTTTGGCCTAGACCTTAATCATGATTTCATCGGTAAGCAGCGTGTTACCTCTCACGCAGATACTGACGCTAAATGGTGGGGTGTCAAGTACGTCGAAAAGGGTCCTTTGCCTAGACCCGGCAAAGATGTCAGCGATTTGTCTGGCAAAATAATCGGGCGATTATCATCGGGAGCACCATCGCCTAGTTTAGCAAATACCGGTATCGGTATTGGCTATATTGCCAACGTCAGCGAAGGTGACGAGGTAATGATAGTTGCAAGTCCAAGAAAGTCGGTCAAAGCCGTGATTGTAAGGCCACCATTCATCTAGATTATCGAATTTACAATATCATCTTCTAAACATGAATATTATGGGCATTACGCGCACGGGTTTAAATTAGCCGTAAGGGGAGAATCATCATGGTCGACCAATTACCAAACCGAGGCCTAGAAACAGAGATGCTCGAAGAGATGGGTTTTTCATCCATTGATGACTTGTTCAGCGACTTGCCTGAACATGTAAGAATGTCCGAACCTCTACCATTACCCCCTCCTCAATCAGAAGAAGAAATAATCGCCGATGCTCGAAGACTACTTGGGGCAAATTTGGCTATGGGTGAAGCAGTATCTTTCTTAGGTGCGGGGATTTATCGTAATTATGTCCCAGCATCAGTATTCCAATTAATCACTAGGGGTGAATTTTTGACCTCATACACACCATATCAGCCAGAAGTAAGTCAGGGAATGCTCCAAGCAATGTGGGAATTTCAAACCCTTATTTCAGAACTAGTCGGTCTGCCAATCGCCAACCTATCACTTTATGATGGATCTACTGCGGCTGCAGAGGCACTTACTTGTGCTGTTAGAGTCCACACTAGAAAGGCTAGTCAATCAAATACAGTTTACATTTCTGAACTAGTCCCCCCAGACCGTATGTCTGTGATGCACAATTATTGCCAAGGTGCGGGAATTACTCTGAAAGTCTTGAAGCATAATGCTGATGGTACCCTGGATATTGACTCGGTTCAATCTGCTGCAGGTTCATGTGGTGTATATGTCGAACAACCAAATCCGCTTGGTATTCTTGATGGTGGCTTGACTCAAATTAAAGAAATAATCGGTAACAACACTGCACTCATAGTCGGCGTACAACCGGTTTCTCTAGGCTTAGTCGAAGCACCTGGGAATTATGGTGCAGATATTGTTGTTGGAGAAGGTCAACCATTTGGTAGTCCACCAACTGGTGGCGGTCCAATTTATGGTATATTCGCTTGTAGCAAACCGTATTTGCGTCTAATGCCGGGAAGAATTGTCGGAAAAAGTATCGATGTTGACGGCAAAGAAGCATATTGTCTGACTCTCTCCACTAGAGAGCAACACATTAGGCGTCATCGAGCAACCTCTAATATCTGTACCAATGAAACACTAATCGCTTTGATGGGCGCAATGCATATGTCACTTCTAGGACCCGAAGGCCTTGAACACCTAGCATACCGAAATATGGCTGCATGTGTCCTTGCCAAGCAGAAGTTGTCAGAACTTGATGGTATATCGCTCCCACACATCGCACTTTCTCATTTTAACGAATTTGTTATCGAACTTCCAAGAAGTGCTGCAGATTGCCTAAAGTATCTTGATTCAGTCGGCATTATTGGTGGTTTTGATCTAAACCGTTGGTATGAAGGTCGCAACAATTGGTTACTGGTTTCAGTTACCGACCAGACCAAAGCCGCAGAAATAGAATTACTCGCCACACATTTGGCTGTGTGGTGTTCGATGAAAGAGGTGATTGCTTGAGCAGATTATTTGATTTTGCTGGCGGAACTGGAATGGGTTATTCGCAACCTGAACCACTACTTTCGAAAAATAAAGTGGCATTACCGCCTAACTTGATGCGCAAAGCACTTCCAAGATGGCCAAGACTATCAGAACCGGAAATGGTTAGACACTACACTTGGTTATCGAGAAGAAACTTCGGTATTGATACTGGATTTTATCCTCTAGGTTCGTGTACAATGAAACACAATCCACGAGTCAACGAAGTGATTGCCCAGTTACCTGGTATTGCAGATATTCATCCACACCAACCAGAGCATCATTTGCAAGGGTTGTTATCCATTTATCACGAAATGCAGCACATGCTGGCTATTTGTTCAGGAATGGATGATGTGACGCTGCAACCTGTTGCTGGTGCTCAAGGAGAATTCACTGCAGTACGCTGTGTACAAGAATATTTCCGCAAGCGTGGCGAAACCCAGCGTACCAAAGTAATCGTTCCAGATTCCGCTCACGGCACTAACCCCGCTAGTGCGGCTATGGCTGGATATGATATCGTCGAGATACCCAGTTTAGAAAATGGTCGAATCGACTTAGAGGCATTAAAGGCTGTAGTTGATGATACAGTTGCCTTGATGATGATCACAAATCCAAATACCCTCGGACTATTCGAAACAGACGTTCCAGAAGCATCCGATATCGTTCACGCCGCAGGTGGACAAATGTACTATGATGGGGCTAACTTCAACGCAATTCTTGGCCGCACTTCACCGGGATTGATGGGCTTTGATGCGGTTCACTTTAATCTGCACAAGACGTTTAGTCAGCCACACGGCGGCGGTGGGCCAGGTTCTGGCCCAATTGGTGTCAAATCTCATTTGGCAGAATTTTTGCCAAGTCCAGTAGTTAAGAAGCGACCAATTGTTGGCGATGAAGCCAAATTTGCCGTTGATGATATGTGGTATACTTGGTATGAACCAGAGCACACTATCGGTAAAGTCCAACAATGGCACGGCAATGCAGGGGCAATTATTCGCTGCTGGGCTTATTATCGACGCTACGGTTATGGCTTGAAGGACATGTCTGAACATGCTGTGCTAAATGCTAACTATTTGCGTCATGCCTTACATCGCGAAGCCGAAAAAGCTGGCGTTTCACACATGTTTGTTGATGGTGCAGAAGCAGAAGTTGCCAAACACGAATTCACTTTATCGCTTCAACCTGCCAAGGAAGCGGTTGGCGTATCTGCTATGGATGTAGCCAAAGGATTACTTGATGTGGGATACATGGCTCCTACAGTATATTTCCCGCTAGTAGTTCCTGAATGTATGATGTTTGAACCAACGGAAACCGAAAGTCGCGATACACTAGACACTTTTGCCAAAGATTTTGCTCAAGTACTCAAGGTAGATGCACAGACTCTTCATGAGGCACCGATTACGACACCAGTACGTCGAGTTGATGAAGTGTATGCCGCAAGAAATCTTTGTTTGAAACATCCATTCGATGAAGAGTAGTGGTCCAAGTGGTAAGGGCTAGAGATACCAGCCCTGAGCACTTTGGCTGGGAAAAAATCGATCTAAAGCCAAACGCTGGTTCGGTATTACTACCCCTGTCATGGGGTTTACTACCGCTTGCTTTGACATTGATTGTCTATTTCACAGATACTGGTATGGAACTGATAAATTTCCTTGGCGGAGGTTCGGTGATTCTAATGTTGGTAGGGGGTATTGGTGCTGTTAGCACAAGGCAAGGAATTTTTAATTCCCTTAAAGTTGGTTTAGGGTTTTTCTTTAGTTGTTTATCATTATTTTCTTGGTTGATGGTGGCAAATAATAACTTCGCAGTAGAGTGGGGAATCGCGTCCACATTTCTGGCCTTTGTGATGATATTTCGAACACTTGATTTCATCTTCAAGGATGCCAACTTGATTTATCAAACTAATTGGTCGGCGAAATCTAGGTTGCCAACGGAGTCAATGACTGGCTGGGATATTAGATCTCGAAGGTTTACCCAAAATACCATGGCATTGAAGCGATTTGACAAAGATAGTTTCGCTCACATCTACGGTACTAGAACTCTACAAGGCTTAGCAATACGCTTGGATGTGTTTGGTGTGAGGATGGGAGAACGCTTTGATTTCCGTCTTTTAGGGCTTGATTTGACGGAATTTATCGTTGAAGATGAATAGTCATCTTGAATAACCGACCGCGATGGCAGTTTTGACATGGAAGTTACTATACTGTTGGGTTCGTCCTCAGATATGCCTGTTGCCGAAAAGTGTACCAAGATTTTGAAGCAGTTTTCAGTTGATTATCAACTGCGCGTTGCTAGTGCTCATCGCTCACCAAAATTTGTTGAACAAATTATTCACGATGCTGAAGCTGATGGCTGCAAAGTATTCATCGCAATGGCTGGATTGGCAGCGGCACTGCCAGGTGCAGTAGCTGCGCTTACCACCAAGCCAGTTATTGGTGTACCATGTGGTGGGAAAGTGCCGTTTGATTCATTACTATCTATCGTCCAATTACCTCCAGGAGTTCCAGCAGCAACCGTTGGTGTTGACCGTGGAGATAATGCTGGATACTTGGCTGTACAGATGCTAGCATTGCAAAACGAAGCACATGCTGCGGCACTGAAGCAAAACAAACTCGACCAAGTAGAGCGAGTCAAAGCCCAGGACCGTGAGGTCAACGGGGGCGCCTGAGATGTTTGATGTCGATGAATTCGTTAAGGAATCCATCGAATCACTGCAAAACACAATTGATGACATAGCCATAATCGCTTGTTCAGGTGGTGTCGATTCTACTGTTGCTGCAGTTATCGCAAATCAAGCAGTAGGAGATTTACTTCATTGTGTATATGTTGACACTGGATTTATGCGTAAAGGTGAGACTGAGCAAATTGAGGCCTTACTGGCCGAGCAAGGAATCAAGAATTTGGTGACTGTCAAGGCAGCAGATCGTTACTTTGAAGCCCTAAAAGGTGTTACCGAGCCAGAGCAAAAGCGCAAGGTGATTGGGGAACTATTCATTAGGATTTTTGAAGATGAGCAAAAGAAATGTGGTGCTAAATATTTAGTTCAAGGTACCATTGCCCCTGATTGGATTGAATCAGGCGGTGGTGTGCGTGACACTATCAAGTCGCATCACAATGTTGGAGGACTTCCCGAAGACATGACATTGGAGGTAGTTGAGCCACTGCGTGATTTGTACAAAGATGAAGTCAGAGAATTGGCTCGTTTCCTTGAAATCAATGTAGCAGAAAGACAACCATTCCCGGGTCCTGGGCTAGCTGTTAGAACCCTTGGCGACTTAACACCGGAGCGTGTGGCAGTAGTTAGAGAGGCTTGCGCAATCGTCGAAGAGGAGTTTGAGAAGGCAGCAGCAGAAGGTTTGATGGATTTGCCTTGGCAATACTTTGCTGCTCTACTCCCTGTTCGTAGCGTCGGCGTGCATGGGGACGTTCGCGCCTATGGTGAAACAATAGTTGTTCGTGCAGTCCAATCTATGGACGGCATGTCAGCAAGATACTCTGAGATTCCTCATCCTATCTTGCAGAAAATAAGTACTCGAATAACCAACACTGTCAAAGGCGCAGTTAACCGTGTAGTGTATGATATTACTCACAAACCACCAGGCACAATCGAATGGGAATAATAGTATGATTTTCAAAAAAATATTCAACATTTTAAGCAAGGTATCAAAAACAGATTGTTTTTGTTATGACTTATGGGACAAAAGCGTTTGAGTGTATTTATTGTAAGCATATTCTTATTTTCTCTTGTTTCAAGTGTCCAAGCATCCGAAGATAGCGATATTGTAGCCCAATTTGGGACTGGTTTTGATGAAGTCGTAATCGCCGATTCAACTGACGGTTTATTCGACCCACGTGACCTTGAATTCCACCCGGGGCGAACTGATGAACTATGGATTGCCAACCGTGGCGATGACAGTATTTCCATCATCCATGATACCGGACTTGACACTCAGTATTCTCAAAACCGTGAAGATTCCAACAGTAATCACTTCCTAGAAGAAGTCAGCGCAATTGCCTTTGGCGCATACCATCCTGAATTCGACTGGCAGTGGGGCTCGGCTCAAGAAACCCAAAACACCTACTGTGGTCAAGGATCACCAAATCAGTTCATGGGCCCAACCTTGTGGCCATCTTCGCTTTCGCACTTTGCAGTAGAGAATCAAAATAACGGCAATGGTTTGCTTGGCAGCCATATTGATATGAATCACCAATCACCAGACGGAATGGGTATTGCTCACGATAGTGGTAATGCATATTGGTACTTTGATGGCTATTACGGCGAGTTAGTTTACTATGATTTCCAACAAGACCATGATACCGGTGAAGACGATCACTCAGATGGTATCGTTCATCGATACTCTGACGTTCAACTTACCCGCAACGGGGGAATCCCCGGACACATGATTCTGGATAAAGTATCAGGTATACTCTACATCGCCGATACAGGAGCCAACCGTATTCTTTGGGTTGATACAGATTCACCAGTAAATACACAAAATATCATGAACGACCCTTCAAGAATGGAGCCACTGGCTCAGTATACCCGCAAAACAGGGGTTGATTGGGGTGTCTTGGACACTGGACTTGGTCGTCCATCTGGCATTGCCCTAGAAGGTGATACCTTATTTGTCTCAGAAAATGGTAACGGGCAAATTGTCGCCTACGATT
>PBTA01000022.1 GCA_002726395.1 Methanobacteriota archaeon
ACTGATAATGTTGATTGTGACGGCCCAGCAGATCTTTCAGGCATAGTCCTCGCAGCAGCTAATATTGTTGATGGTAAAATAGACCTTGAGTCAATAGTTGAGATGAGGAGAATTAGTAAGGAAAACCGAAATCACAACGGAGGAAACTTACTATCACTTGGCGATGGAACGTATCTGTGGTCTATTGGCGATGGTGGCGGCTCAGGAGACCCAAAAGAAAATGGGCAAAACATTCACACACCATTAGGTACAATTCAATATTTCACTTACCACAATAAATCTGTACAACCTGTATTTGACCTGTATGGTAATGATACCGATTATGTATTACATCACGGCCTTAGAAATCCGTGGAAATTTGACATTGATAATAGTGGACAATTATGGATTGCTGATGTTGGACAATATTGCTATGAAGAGATAAATCTAGTTCCTATTTTCAACCAGACTAACTTTGGCTGGTCACAGAGAGAAGGAATGCACAATTATGACCCATCTGATGATTGTACAAGTGCAGCAACTACTCCTGATGATAATAATCTTACAGACCCGATTGTCGAGTACGCACATACTGGCGGAAACTGCTCCATTACCGGTGGTTTTTGGATGGATTGGGGGCCAAATTCTCTTCAAGGCGGCTACATCTATGGTGATTTTTGTACTGGTGCAATATGGAAAATTTCCCTCAACAATGGCAATTGGGAAACTAATTTCATCACCTCAGTTGGCACATACATTACTGGTTTTGGCCAGGGAATTAATGATGAGCTATTGATATTCAGCTGGACTGGTGCAATATACTCGCTTGCAGATGCTTGATTATGATTAAATCTTCTTGTTCCTTTGATGGAACTTTTGCGCTAAACTAGCCGGTAGTAAAACTGTGAATATAGAAGATTCACCTAATTCTGATTCATCTGTGACAAATGACCTGATAAATAGCGACAAGAAATCAATTATCACGATCACTACAAAGATGACAATTAGATAGGTCATAACATGATTGTACAAGTCTAGTTCCATCGCTCTGTCTATGTGAAGACCAATTCCTCCAGCCCCGACTAAACCTAGAACAGTACCGTGTCTAACATTGTACTCAAACATGAACAATATTTGACTCAGGAAAGTATTGCTAGATTCTGGAATTACCACCTTGGATACAATTTCACTATGACTAAGGCCCATTGCCCTTGCAGCCTCTAACGGCTCTCGGTTAATCCCCTCTATTTCCTCATACTGAAGTTTACCAAGATAGCCGATAGTATAGATCGTCATTGCTAGGACACCGGCTAGAGGACCAATTCCAACAATGATGACAAATACAATTGCCCAGATTATACTTGGCAGACATCTAGTAAAAGATAATATCAACCTTGTTGGCACTAAAACGGACTTAGGAACCAAATTCTTTGCCGCAAATGATGAAAGAGCAATTGCCCCAATAAATCCGAAAATAGTTGCAACAAAAGCCATTTTCAAGGTTTCAAGCATCCCAGTATATGCTTTGGAGCAGAAAAATTCAATCTTCACGTTGCATTTGGGCGGCTCGGATTGCGCCTCAAAAATAAGCGCCCACTCAGGAGGCCAAAGGTCGGTATTCCAAAACTTTACTAGATTACCAAACCCACCGGTTAAATCTCCCCAATCACCTCTGACAAGGTTATTTAGAATTATGAAAGCCAAGATAACTAAGCTGAAAGAGATGACAGAAACCTTGTTGATTTTTGTTGACATAAGGCTCACTCCTCTTCATTTAAATTAACTTCAAAGTCACCTAGGTCAACTATTCGATCCGCTATTTGTTTAGCCCTATCTAGATGATGTTCCACGAGTAGCATTGCAGAATTATTATTTTTGACATAATCTCTCATCAGTCTGATAATAGAGTCTGCGTTCTCCTTGTCTAACTCACTTAGAAATTCGTCTGCCAAAATTAGTTCCGGAGATTGAGCAATAGCACGGGCAGTTGCTACTCGACGCTGTTGGCCTCCTGATAACCGTCTGATTGGCTCGTTTATTTTTTCAGTAAGACCGACTAATTTGACCGTTTCATGGATTAAGACAGATTTACGGTTTGACCAATTGAGAAGATTGCCTGATTCATCGTTGACCTTGATACCACATCTTGCACCTAACTCGACATTATGATACACGCTAGCATGACGAACTAGTCCAAGCCTTTGTGGAATATAACCAATGCCACCACGCCTTCTTACATTACCAATTATTTTACCAGATAATTTTGGGATTAGCCCCGCAATTGTGCGCAATAGCGTAGTTTTTCCAAGACCGGATATGCCGACTATTGCGACTATTTCACCTGGTTTTATTTCAAGGTTAAATCCACTAACTAGAGGGCTGTTATAGCCCACGGATAAATTCTTTATTTTGACAATTGGTTTAGCCATCTTACAACCCCACCAATAGTAGTAGCCTGTCCTATAGTTTAGTAGTTAAGAATATATCTCAGCGGGCTTTTATTTGTACTCTAGCCTGCTTTACTAATCCAATTATAGCTATCCTGAGTTCATCCTCAGCAATTGTCTTGCCAAACGGAACATAAAATGAATGAATTGAATCTTGACATTGTAAGAATACCCCTCTTGAATCAAGGTCGGTCATTGTGACACTGCTAGAGGTCTTACCATGATAACCATCATAAATATCGACCATAGCATCTACATGATCTTCATTCATATGTTCAATTGATTCCAATTTACTGGACTCAAATGTTGGATGAATATCCTTTGACAAATATTCATCACCTTCAATCCAACAAATCCTACCAAAACCAGCAATATATCTTATCTTTACTATATCATCCATTAACCAAAATGAAAAATTATGCGTTTTAAGATAGGCATCAGCATTTGGAACTTGGGCTCGATATCTAGTCAGCATCATGTCTTGTTCTAAATCGGTTACAATAACCGTAGTTTCTGAATCAGTTCCTTCACCATCAAGGGTAGCCGTTGTTTTGACTTCTTTGAAATTACCAATAATAGATGCACGCCAAAAAGACTGTGGGTCACCTTCAGGGTTTGGGTGAGAGATGAATAATGTAGACTTGTTATTTTGCCTTAGATTCTTTGTGTGAGCTGCTATTCCTGCAATAAGTATGTACGGTTTCCCTTCAGGAGTTATAGCAAAAGGAACTACCGAGGCAATTGGGTAGTCTTCGGTTCCTTTGTTAGATGAAATTGTCGATAATACACCATGCCCAGTTTCCACTAGCCATNGAATCACATCCGAAGGGGGATTGGATTTTTCTCTTGAATTTCTCTCTGCCAATTCGTTATCATTGCTCAAAATCTCACTTCCATGTTTCCTTGAATAGGTTTAGGGTATCTTCTATCCATGCTTCTGCATCATCTTCGTAATCGACATCGCAATCTATGCGCTCACTGATGCGGTTACCGCCTTTCTCATGGAGAATGTTATCCCACTGAATTCCTGCCTCACAAAATAAATCAAACGCTGTGTCTCCTAAGGCAAGAACTGCAAAACCTACTCTTGACATGCTTGCGTCATCAGAGCTCTCCACTGATTCGTATAAATCAATTGCATTATCTGGTTGTTCGCCATCCCCCCAGGTACTACAGACTATGAGTACATTTCCATTGTCTTNTATATCTGATAAGGTAATCTCATCCATACCATTTACGGTAACATCAAATTCTAAATCATTAGCAAGTTTTTCTGCATCCATGGCAAGTAATTCTGAATTGCCAGTTTCGGTCCCGTAAAGTATCAATATTTTGTTATCGCTCATTTTTTATCCATCCTATTTGGTTTTATCACATTTATCTGTGGAATTTGGGGATCGTTAGGATATAATACATCAACAACAACTCCGTAAACTTTTGAAATAGTCTCTCGATTTAAGGCCGTGTAGGGCGTATCATAGCAATATATTGTATTCTCATCGATTATTATGATTTTATCTGCAAATTTAGCTGCTAAATTAATATCGTGCATTGCCACTAAAGCGCTACATTTCTTTTCTTTATTTAATACTAAATTTTTAATTTCATATAAAATCTCAAACTGACTACTCAAATCTAAATTACTAGTGGGTTCATCAAATAAGTATAAAGTTGGGTCTTGAACTATTGCTTTAGCAATAATAACACGTTGCTGCTCACCACCAGAAAGAGTATGGAATTTGCGGAAAATGAAATCATCAAGGCCTAGCCGAGTTATGACACTTNGAACAATATCTCTGTCGTTTTTACCTATTCTCCAGCCAATGTAAGGCCTTCTGCCCAATAATATAACATCATAAACATCCATTGAAAAGCCAGTAGAAACACTTTGTGGAACGTATGAAACCATTTTAGATAACTCTACAATTGAAGTATCTGATAGAGTTTTGTTGCAAACTTTTACAGAACCGGAATCAAAGTTTATTATTTTATTTAGACATTTTATGAGAGTTGATTTACCGGCTCCATTAATACCTAAAACTGCAACAAATTGATTTGGTTGTACTGAAAAAGATAAGTTATCAAGGATTTTTTTGTCCTTATATGCAAAACTTAAATCCTTTACCTCAAGGATATTTTCTAGAACCTCACCCATATCTCTCACTCCTTCTTGCCAACAAAAGATAAAGGAAGAACGGCCCTCCAATAATCGAAAGCATTACTCCTACTGGAATCACTATTGGTGCCACAATTGTTCTACCAATCGTATCAGCAATAAGTACTAACAAAGCACCTATAAATGCTGAACAAGGAACTAATTTACGATAATCATTACCGATTACCAATCGACCAATGTGTGGTGCAGCTAAGCCGACAAAACCAATTAATCCAGTAAACGCAATTATTAGAGAAGTTATTAACGCTGAAATTATCAATATATTTTTCCTCACCACTGCAGGGTTTACGCCAGTTGAAATAGCAAAATCATCACCGCCCAATGCTAATGTATTCAGGTCCCAAGAATACTTCATCAATGCTGGAAATATGGCGCCAAGAATAACCCCTACCCAGAGTACAGTTACTAAATTTGGCCTTGAGACACTACCAAATGACCAGTGCGTTAGTTGGGCAAGTTGTTGATCTGTTGCAAAATAAGTCAAGGTTGAAACTATTGCTCCAGCGATAAAAGTAATAGCAATTCCAACTAAAATGTATGATTCTGCTGAGACTCCTCTTACTTGACCTAATTTGAGTATTATGAACACCACGATTAGTGAGAAAACAAACGTGTTTACTACGAGAATTGTATTGGGAATAACGTTGGCAAAAAATGAGTCGCTATCACCAATAACTGAGAATCCAAGAATAATCGCTAATGCAGCACCCAAAGATGCACCAGAGGCTACCCCGAGGGTAAGAGGAGATACCAGTGGATTTCCTAAACTTCCCTGCATCAATGTCCCGGCTGTAGCAAGTGCAATCCCAGTAAAAATAGCCATTAAAATCCTTGGAAGGCGAATCTCTAGCAAAATTGCTGACTGAATATCGGTAGGCTGGTCTAATTGTAGAATTATTCTTGTTGTTTTCCAAAAACCCAAAGAATCAGATGAGCCAATTCCTAAAGCAAAAATTGCGGCAGTTAGAGTCACCACACCAATTGAAACGAGGTAGAAATAATGCTTAGAATCTCTTTCCTCGACTAAATCTTCTACATTCAGTTGTGTTCCGCTTTGGGTTTCGTAATTTTCATCCAAACCCCACACAATCAATCACCTAGGGTTGGCAAACAAAGGTCCCTACTCTGTCGGCATTGTGGTATTTTGAGAAATAATCATCTAAATACGTATTAGTGTCGATATCTTCGAATAGATTAGGGTGCAATATCTTAGCAAGAGTTGGCAATCCATGAATCATCATNGGACCAGCAAATTCACCAGCCATGACTAACATGTTATTCTCTTGTATCGCCGTTATTTCATCAAATCCTGGCCTCGTTTTGATAAAATCGAAATGTGCTGGACACTTATCATCAGGGTCATAGGAATCATAACCGATTTCAAAAGTAATTCCATCAAACATCAAATAATCGGGATTAGCATCTAAAATTGCCTCCATGTCCACATGAGTCGTATGTCCTGGTTCATCCTCAAACACATTAATTCCTCCAGCCATTGAAATTATATCATTCCATTGTGAAGTGCCAGTTAGTACAACTGGATCTCTGGTCAATGACGCATGGTGCTCCATAATTACAGTAGGCCTCTGTGCTATTGTCAAATTACTAATTCTTTGTTGAACCATTTGTTCTATCTCGTCAAATTCAGCCAATATAGTGGACAATTGTTGTTGTTTATCAAATAGATTAGCAAGAACTGATATTTCTGACCTCAGGGAATCATATTTGTAGAAATCAAGCGCTAAAACCCGAATTCCAACTGGTTCTAATTTATCCCTAATTGCATCTGTGTCGACCATGCCATTGGTAGCAAATACGATGTAAACTTCAGGTTGGNTATCAAATAGTGCTTCGTAATCAATCTCTGAATGAGCTGAATTCTGAATAATATCTTTGCCTTGTAGTTCAGGCCATAATGGTGAATCTTGGAAATCACCAGACATCCCAGTTACTACTGAAAAATTTATTTCTAGCATCCTCATTACTGTTGCAGCATATGTGTTGGTTATAGCAACACTTTCTGGAGGAGATTCAAAATAATGTGTCACACCATTGGAGTCAATAACTTTGATACTGCCATTGTCGTTATCTTCTGAGGAATTTATTTCTGAAATATTATAGGCCAAAAAACCGAGCGTCATTAGGATGACTAATTGCAATGCAATTATTTTCCGCTCTCCAATCATGATACTGACCTTCTATTTTGGAAGAATATTGCTGCCATTGTAATGGTTGAAAGGATACCAAATAATGGCAAGAAAGTTAAGAAATTGTCTTTGTCACTTTCTTCTGGGTCATAATTTACATATGAGGAATTTGATGGTTCTGAATATTTCCCGTCGGTAATTCCTGCTTTGACTCTGAATCTGTTTTGACCTTCATCTAAATCGAACACGAAAGATGTATCACTACCGTTATACACCTCAGTCATCAAACCATCTTGCCCTGTATGCAGCACTGAATACCAGTCTACATTGTCTATCGGCGTCCAACTAACTAATAATTCATTATTATCAGTTATATTTTGTGTGTAAGGCATATTGAGTATTGGGGGTTGTATGATATATGCAACCTCAATAGTTACGACCTCACTCAGTAATTCAGACCCAGAAGGCAATACTACCTTCAATTGGTATTGATAAATTCCGTCTTCTTTATTCATCATTTCATAACTTAATTCATTTCCTTGATAAACTTCAATGTCATTCTCCAACAGTGTATAAGACATTGCTCTGCCAAATTCGCCCCATTCCAATTGAAGATTCTGTAAATTAGTAATGCCTGACTGCGTAACAAATTGTGGGATAGTAGGCACGCCTGAATGATTGATTAGATGATAGGTGACCGCTTCTGAATGCGAACCAGGTAGTCTGTCAATAATTTTAACCCAGTTCCTAACAGTTTCATTATACCAGAGTTCCCATGAATCAATATTGTCATTCAAATCTGTAATTTTAAAATATGTTGTAAGATAACTACCACTTGGAGTAGTAACCGTAACATTTTCAGTCACTTGAATGATGTTATTAGTATCATCATACCCATTAGGGTGTCCAGGAACACCAATGATATTTGTGCGATTAAAATGAGCATTAACACTATTATCGGAGAATAGACTTGTTTCAGCTCCATTTTCAGTGGTGAAATTCCAACCCATACTACCTGCAACGAAGTAGTCTGAAGTTTCTGAATAAGTTTTCAAGCGCAAGAGATTAACACTATCAATCCAATAATATCTAATCCTATCAGGTGTATCATAAATATCCTCGACACGCAATAGATAACACTCTTGTTCTACACCAAAGGTGTCTTGGATAACCTCTGTACCAATGGCAGTCATGGTTAATTCATGGGTTCCGTTGGTACTTTCAGGAAGATAATCAACTGCATACTGCCAACTCATTCCAACATTCCAGAAACTATCTTCAGAAGGTGATAAAACCACGGCACTGATCTTCTTCGTTGCAGAAATCGAGCCGTTTGAATTTATTGCTTTCAGACTAATTTCAAAAGAACCTACCTCAGATGGCGTGAATTCAAATTGAGTGCTTGCTCCACGATAGATGACCTCGCTATCTATATANAGCTCAAAATAATCAGTGTAATCACCTTTNGTCCATTCAATCAGTTTGGGATTATCATCATCGATTTGAATATCAAAAGATGAAGTCAAAAATTCTGGTGCAATCGGCATTTCAGGAGTTATTTCTGAAGTTAGATTGTACCATCCCAAACTATCTTCTATCATGATTTGATGGGTGGCAATGATTTCAATTTCATTTTGATAAACCGAGAGGTTTACTGTTTCGCCAATTATTAGACTATTTATTAGATAAAATCCATCTGAATTAGTTGTAGCCATGTGTTGTCCAATGTGAACACCTACGTTAGGCATAGAATTACCAAGCATATCACTTAGGTAACCATATTTGCTGGTAGTTCCTTGGTTCATTACTAGGTGATTAACAAAAGGTTCTNCTGCAGAACCACCTTGNAGTTTTAACATTGCTGTTTGGTTCAAACCATTATCATAAAACGCTGTCACATTATAGTATTGATTCATTTCATACGGGCCAAATTCTAATAATTCTGAATGTGATTTATTCTCTTGAATATTTTCACCAGAGACAGAAAAAGTAGCAAGTTGATCATCGCTATTAANGGTAATCCAGTTATGATCTACTACCCAATCAAGTTGTAAATCAGAGTCTAATATTATTTTCCGATACGCCACTGTGTGGCCATCATTCATGAAATAAGCTCGAATACTGTGCTCGCCACTGGCTATACCTGTGTATTGATAATTACCTTCTGAATCAGTCCAAACTGAGTTATATCCAGCAATTTTAATTGAGGTAGAACCTGCAATCTCACCAGACTGATTGAGGACTTTACCAGTCACAGTGAAATTATCCACNGGTTCTGTTGCTTGACTTGTATCAATTGGTAATGTTGAAAGACAAATTAGAAAGACAAATAATAATGCTATCTTTTTCATTTTTCCACCATTACTGCATCATAGATGCCAACGGGGTACACTCTCACACTGGGTGAATAATGAGAGCGTAGCCCCGCCAGCGATGAAGCTTAGTTAGTGATACTAACTAATGCTAATTTGATCAGGCATAGGTTCCGATATCACCGGATGTTATGCCGTAATGTGCCCAGGCACCACTAAGCCAATCTGAAACATCATATGATGTGCCAAGTTGTGTGGCATCTGTCAAGTCTAGGACTCCATTCATTTGAGCAGCCCCATAGTTTGAGTAATAGCCAGGCATTCCACTTCCAGGGAATACAGAAGCAAATCCATTACAGATTGTCTCGTTTGTTGCTGCAGCATATACGATGTGTCCTGCTCCCATGTTGTAGCAGACCATCTCGCCNGTACTAGGGGATTCGACCCATGAGAAACCGTCACAATTGCTTGCTTCACCTGCACCGATCCAAGCCATTCCGTGAGTTTGGTTGTTGTAACATGCATCGGAGTAGTCTGCGACATACGCTTCAATAGCCTTCCAGAAAGCATATCCTTCTGCTTGGTACTTCTCTGCAGTATCATTACTGTCCATCTTGGATGTGTACTTGAGTACTGCTTGGGAGTAAGTGATTATTAGGTTCTTAACTACTGTGTCAGCTGCTGCAGTGTATCCTGCGGAGTCTGATGCTTGTAGAGCTGCAAGTCCAGCAACCATTGCGGCCTCAGTAGCAGCGAATGTGTTTGCTACTCCAGCGGCGTTAGTAGTTCCAAAGTCTCCAGCGCGCTTTTCCATAACCTTTGCAGGGGAACAGCCGTAATCTTCATCAGGTCCGTGGAAGAAAGCCCATCCTTCGTCCCAGTTGTGTGGAGCGCCAGAGTCATTATCGACATTTCCAGCATCTGCCTTTGAAATTGCTGAGTTTAGTTCGTGAATAGTGTATGCGACCATTCCCATGTTAACAGTCAACTTAGCGATTCCTTGGTACCGAACTGTGTCAGAGGCTCCTGCGAAGTCTCCTGTGCCGTCCATTGCAGCCATAATGTGGGAATCTACTGATCCTGACATGTTGTAATAAGCATCATATCCATGATTCTTACCATCTGCTGCAGCGAATCCTGCAAGGGTTCTAAAGGAATCATCACTCTTTTGTGCATTCTTACCATTCATGTAAATGTCTTTTGCAGTTGTCCAGTCATATGCACTGGCTGCTGTTTTTATNTCACACAAGTCTTTCATTAGACTTCGGTGATTGTCAACATTTGAAGCATAGGTGTAGCCACCATCAGCAGCATCCATTGTGCTTGCTGTTTCATCATCTTCGTCGTCGTCTGTTCCCAAGCAGCCTGCTAATCCAGAAACTGCCATCAATGCTATCAATAATAATCCTTTTACTTTCTTGTGGTTCATAATATACCCTCGGTTTTGGCCCCCCTAAAAACCACCCATACATATATGTTAGGCTGCCCTAAACTTTCAAAATACGTACTCATTCAGCAGAAATCCATTGCACAGTAAGGCTTTCAGCATATCTGTCTTGGTCAATACCAGTATGCCCAATTGGACGGACCACAACTAGGAGATCNAATTCCCCGCCCCATGTGCCTTTTGCNACACAGAATACNTCNCCTACTTTGACACCATNNGGATNTGANCTCAAAGTCAAACTNCGTAAGTCATACAATCTAATATCCAATTCATGATTACCTGTTGCTGTTTGAAAGGTATGTTTAGCTTTATCTTCAATGGCTAATAATTTCATCTCCTCAGGGTCGATATTGAAGACAATTTGTTCGTCTAGTAACTCAATTGCTTGATCCATTCTTGATTGCTGCATGTTGAATACATCGGCAATGTTTAGCGTTGAAGAGGCAAGAGATAATTTGGAAAACTGATGCGATGTCCTGATGGTCAAGGATTGGACAATCTCTACATTTAATCCGCCCTCATCAGGTAGCATTAGCCAAGTATATTGCTTGCCAGCAGGATAAATTGGGGCATTGGGGTTTTCTGTAAAAAGTGGCTCGCCCCATTCATCAGGCGATTTCGGTTCGGATGTTGGAACAAAGCCACCCATCAACAAAACCACCACCATAGATACTACAGCATAAGTTCTTATTTTGCCAAATTTTTGCCATGAAGCCCGGCCTGCAGGGCTTATTGACGATAGAATTAACACCAAAGGTACAATTACCAGAATGCCATAAGGAACAATCCACAAAAACATCACACAACCAATCAAAAATTCGAGACCATATTGCCCGTATGCATTGCGATAGTCCAACTCAGAATCATCGTTCGAATATCTGTGTTTTAGATAAACAACAGCATAGACCACAGCCACCATGGACACTGAAACAAATACTGAGCCAAGCACCTTAATCATATACAGGATTTGGTTTTAAGGCAAGAAGGTTTGCTTTGATTGAGATAATATACGGTAGTTTGTCAAGCATGAACAGATTAGCCATGTCATGGCGGAAGCTGCGCTCGAGTTAATCGACGTAACATTTCGCCACAAAATTTCATCACCCAAATTTTTGAACCCTTGGAATAAGCGACAAGGACCAGGAGTATTCTCATTGAATCTTACCTTACCAAAGGGCGAAATTCTCGGCCTTGTTGGGCCAAATGGCGCCGGCAAGACCACCTTGCTGCGACTATTGGCAGGAGTAATACCCTTAGACAGTGGCACGATTAGACTCCACGGAGATGACCTAAATCAAAGCCCGGAAGCGATTGATTATTTGTTGCGCTGTAATGTTGGACATATGCCAGAACAAGTCAGATGGAACGGTTCTGAAAGCGTGTTGGAAACCGTGAAGTTATTTGCCGAAATGCGAGAAGGCGATGTCGACTCAAAAAAATTACTCGACTTGGTAGGTCTTTCTTCTAAATTAAATGATGGATTAGACACTCTAAGCCAAGGAATGCGTCAACGNCTTAGCCTAGCAATTTCATTAATGAGTTCACCCAAAATATTGCTTCTAGATGAGCCTTTCAACGGACTAGACCCTGTTGCTGCAAAGTCTGTTGAAAAGATGGTTAAGCAACTCGCTGAAAATGGAGTGAGCATCATTATTTCATCGCATCATGTTTCCGGCATGAATGGTTTTGTTGACCGCCTAGCATTAATCCACAAAGGCCAAATTGTGGCAGAAGGGAAAATTTCAGAAATTGAACGTGATTTAGGGTTAAATGATAGAGTTGAAATTGGCGGAAAAGGCGAGTTACCTGAATTTGAGAAATTACTTGATAAGAACAGTAAATTGATTTCATCAAATTACACGGACAATAACTGGAAGGCCATGATCTTCCAGCCAGATTCTAAACTAATCTCTAGAATTTTAGATAATGATCATACCATCGATTTTTGGCAACCAAAAGCACCAGACATTGTCGAGATGCTGTGCAGTGCAACTGGCTTAGAAATAGAAGAAATTGGCATGGACATTAATCAGGTTACAATGCTCCCTTTGAAAATTAGAGGTGAGGAAGAATGATGTTAATTCCAGTTGAAATTTATGCCATTGCCCGGCGAATTTGTGTTGCAAAATGGAAATCTAATCGAATGATAATCATGTTACCAATCCTTATTTTATTTATTCCCGGGATGGCATGGGGTTTTTCAGACCCGGATGTAATGCTCCCTGGAGGAATAACGCCCGATAATGTGCCTGAAGTTTTGTTTTACACTAGCCTAGGTGTAGTTTTTGCCGGCACAATGTGTGGCGTATTACTGTCATTTGATGGCATAAGTCGAGACAGATTTAGTGGTGTTTTAGAAGTTAAATTATCTCAACCAATGCCGCGTAGTAGCCAGTCTATTGGCATTGCACTTGGCTATTGGGCTGCAATATTAATTCCAGTCTGGACTTTATGGCTGATCTCTACAATAATTGCAATGTATCGGTTGGAAGCATCGGTAGAAATTATTGACATGATTATTTCTTTTATCGGTGTTGCTTTGGTTTTAGTATGGTATGTTTTGTTTAGTTTGATTGCTTCAACATATTCCAAAGATCAGGGTACTTCGATCGCCTTTGGCGTTGGAATGTGGTTTCTGTTTACCTTTTTGTGGGCATTAGTAACCTCTATGGTCGCTTTTGCCTCGGGGGTAGAAATTGGCGAAGTAAATAATACTGAGATGATTAAACTCGAAGGTTACCTCGACCTTCTTTCGCCAAATGGCGTGTTTCACCACTTATTAGAAACTACACTAGATGACGTTGACCGTGGAGTCCCTAGGTTGATTTCTTGGTTATCTGCGTTGATTTGGACCTGTATACCTTGGTATTGGTTCAAATTCCGCCTTAACCAAATCAAACCATAAACGGCGATTTGTCATTATGTAAGCCAAAGAGTATTAGACAAGCAGACTATACCGATAGGCATGGCAGCAAGACGTAACTATGTTCCCGCCACCGCGATNACCATGTTCATTCTAATGCTCTTAATGAGCATGANTTCAGCTATCAGCAGCAATGAACTAACAGTTAACGAAACTCAAAATACTGAAGGAAGGCAAGGTAGTGATGGCCTTTCCGATGTTGACTGTTCAGGATATACTTTCGAAGATTTGTTCGATTACAATTTCGCTCTATTCAACATCGATATTGAAGAGGATTGGGCTAATGCTGGAATGACTGCAACCGCTTTCGTAAATGGCAGTAACTCTGCAACTGTACGTGACAACTTAGATGAATTATTTGATGGCGCTCCAGGCGGCAATAATGACTGGCTTAGCACTGATGAGCGTGAGGCTGTAAGAGAAATTGGTCCAATGTGTATCGAAGACATGGATACAAGACTAGGGGTAAGAGAAGGAGTCCCACACCGAACTGCAAGTGGCGTTGATTGGAATGACATGGAATTCGTCGAATCAGGAATCGCCCTAGATGAAGTTGACTTAATTGCCCCTAATCACCCTGATGAGCGTCAGTGCAGTAACTTTGGCGCATCTGCTGACTGCCGAGAAATTCCGACTTATGCAACCGACGATTTGCAAATAAGTATGTTTGTTAAAAGTGGTGAAGAGACTAATATGAGGTTCGATCAACTGCCAAATAAGGGTGTTTCAGACTTTACCTTGGCGCTAAATGTAACTAATATGACCAATGCTGAATTAGTTTTGACCTTTCCTNCATTACAAGGACTCAGAGTTGCTAATTATTCAATGGAAGATGATGGTGTAGCATTACAAGAAGGAGTCGACTATGTGGCTCCTACTGAAGAATTCCTGCCCGATGGCAAACTAAGAATATACCAATCTGTCGATTATGAAAAATCTCTCTGGCCAATGGGTCGTAACCTATTCATTGACTTTACTACTGCTGAACCAGAATCTAACGATTTACCACAATGGACGTCTTATCATCCAAATAATAATTCAATAATTCCGTTAATGACCGGAACCGAATACCTCACTATTGCGGCAGATGATTTAGCAGACTGGGCTACTGATTCCAACGGTTGGAACCTAGACTGCACATTTAGTGATGCCGGATGGAGTGCGAGACAAGATGAAACTGGTAACCTACTGGTTACCTCTCCATCTGGGACCGCTTCAACAGTGGCAACCTGTGGAATTGTCGACCCATTTGGCGCTGTAGCCGTGGAAACTCTTGATTTCACCTTTGGCCAACCATTTACTGCAACAGCAGAGATCACCGATGGTGAAAACATCGACTTTACTGTGACCCCTAGTGGATTAGTGGCTGAAATGACTGTTAGTGCTCATGCTCATCAAGACGGAAATATGGGCTCCATGAGATCTTCAATGGCTAGTAACCAACCGGTAACTATTGCCTTACCCATGGATGGTTTAAAGCCAGGAATGGTCATGATAATGGGTTCTGCAAGTGCCAATAATATGATGAATTTTGACTATATGTTAGACTATGGATTAGAGAAACAAAGTCTTCCACCAACTATAACACTTAAGATGAGTTTTGATGGAATGAATGCAACATGGGATGCAACAGGATTACAATTCACCCTAAAGGGAACGGTTTCAGACCCTGATGGCGAGCAAGTTTCAATGTCCCTTCAATTATGTGGGGCTGAAGCAACAGATTTCACCAAAGTAGGTATTAACTGGGAGATTGATGTGTCAATAGCTACTTGTGTACTTCAAGAAATTGCCACATATGACATAATCATTACTGCTACAGATGAATCATCGGTAGTCACTACCCTAGAAATAAACGTAGCAGACCCTAATGCTGTTGATGATTCTAATGACGGATCAACAAGCGACAGTGATAGTGGAGATGACAGTAGTGCGCTACCAAGTGTATCACTACTGGCAACATTAAGCGTCACTCTTCTTGGTGCGGCATTTGCTAGAAGAAAGCAGGAACTTTGATTTGACAAAGGATGTTTTATCATGTTCATTGGTTCAGTAGATTCACATAGCCACGAAGGCGGTTTACTCGCCTCATTTACCGGTTCCTCACCAGCACTTGGTTCAATAATTGTTAGTTCTGATGACGGAACTTACATCGGTAAAATTGATGCTGTTTTAGGTGGTACTGAATCGCCTATNGCCCATATTGCCCATCTTGACCGCAAAATGGATGCTAGTCAATTCATCGGTATCGATGTCAAAATACGACCCAAAGTAGAACGAGAAGATCGCTTTGATAGATCTCGAGGTGACCGAAACGACAGGCGCCGTAATGATGACAGAGGCGGGAGAAGAGATGATAGAAGAGATTCTCGACGAGATAATCGCAGAGACTTCGGCAGAGACAATCGAAGTGACAATTACAGGGATAACCGTTCTAGAGGAAATGATCGCAGAGATTCACATGGCGACAATGATTGGGATTGTCCAAAATGCAACAATTCCAACTTTGCCAGAAGAGTAGAATGTAACAGATGTGGTGCTCCAAAGCCAGGTGGGGGCGACTCTGGTGGCACAAGAAACTCTCGTTATGACTCTCGCCCGCCAAGAAGAGATAATCGTAGAGACTCTAGAGACCGTAATTTCAATAGACCTGAGCGAAAAACGTTTACTGACAATGATTGGGAATGTAAAAAGTGTAATAACTCTAATTTTTCATTTAGAACAGAATGTAATAGATGCGGAGAACCCAAACCTGGTGGTGGAGGTAATAGCAGAGACCGTGGACCACGCAGAGATGACCGTCCAAGACGAGATAATCGAAGTAGCGGCAGAGATCGCGGACCACGCNGAGACGACCGCTCATCCAGAGATGGAGGCGCACGCAGAGACCGTGGACCACGCAGAGACGACCGTTCATCCAGAGATGGAGGCGCACGCAGAGAGCGCGGACCAAGAAGAGATGACCGACCAAGCAGGGATAGTCGTGGAAGCGACAGAGAGCGTGGACCAAGAAGGGAAGGAGGCGGTCGCCAAGAGCGAGACCCAACCGTTCGTAAATTTCGTCGCGCTAGAGGTAAATCATCTGGTCATGCGCACAACAGAGGACCCCAACCCCTTGATACTCGTCCAATAAAAAGAAATAGAGATGATTAAGTGATTCACTCACGAGCGTGGGTATATGAGCGCTGAAGATCACTACCTTGATGCGTTAGAAGCTCTTGATAATGGTAACAAAGAAGAAGCTTTGATTCAAGCATACAAAGTAGTGAAATTAGATCCTGAACATGCTGATGCATGGCAAGTGATTTCTGACTCTCATCTAAACCCAAATGGACAGGCAGATAACTTAATTGAGGCTTCTAAATCACTGAGTGCCGTCAAGAAAATAGTGAATTTAGACCCTTCCAGAATTGATATGTGGGTGAGAGGGGGCAGATTACTTGCTGATGAATTAGGATTAATGATCGACGCCCTTGAATGGTGGCAAGAAGTTCGCCATCACGCCCCAGGTGAAGTTACTCCATTAATTGAACAAGCCACCATAATGGCTGATTTGGGACTTTATGAAGAGGGTAGGGAAAGAATTGAGACTATATTGAACGAAAATATGGATGTGGCAACCAGCCAATACGGCAGAGTCCACCAATTGCTTGGACTATTCAATTCGGCCATACAACAAGATCAAAATCAATATTTCAAACCCTGGGAAAAGCGCCACCCTGGTTGGCTAGCAATCGAATCAAAAATGCGCAAACCACCAGTTTCTGAAACCTTCATATTCATGTTGGTTACTGTACCGATTCTGTTTGGTGTTGTTGTTTTATCAAACATGTTAGCAGGAGAAGGTTTTACTGCATTTTGTCTTACTTCAATCGTTATCTTTGTCGCTGTGATTGCCGGGATGAGATTTACCAAGAATATGTTTCGGAGTATCAACCGACCTGCATTTAACCTACTTAGAGCCATGAATTTTGAGTCTTCCACTGGGTATTCAGTTATTTCTGAAGAGATTAAGACCTCAGTACTGTATATGTATATACTGCAACGCAAACCTATTGCCTGGCAAGAAAGAATGCTATTGATTGTTGAAGAAGACACTGCGCTACCTAAAAACTGGAAGTTGGAACTGCCTGATTTTGAGTCCCATTTAGATGACTTAGGCTACATTGAAGATGGTGATGAACAATCACCATTCTGGGAAAATAGCGAAGCAGCAGAACCCCTAGAAGAGGAATAATCACGTTCCTGCGTTGTAATCGTCTAAGTAAGCAACTTGCTCTTCAGTCAGTGAATCAATATCGAAACCTAGTGTTGCAAGCTTAGTTGTTGCGAGACCTTGGTCTTGTTCAGTTGTGATATCATACACTATCGGTTGCATATCCTTGCCTTCTTTAGCTAGACGGCAAAGTGCTAGATATTGGTTGGCAAACGACATATCCATTACTTCTGATGGATGTCCTTCTGCTGCTGCAAGATTAACTAGGCGTCCGTCTGCAAGCAGGAAAATTTTCCTACCATCGTTCATAGTATACTCATTATTGTTATCTCGAATGGTTCGCTTACTTGCCGCTAATCCTTCTAAGTCTTCGATATTTATTTCGCAATCATAATGCCCAGTATTGGAAATTATCGCACCATCTTTCATCGAGGCAAAATGTCGCTCAACAATTACGTCTTTCATACCAGTAGCTGTACAGAATATGTCCCCTAAGGCTGCAGCTTCATCCATCTTCATGACTCTAAAACCGTCCATTATTGCTCTTAGAGCAGGTAGAGGGTCTATTTCAGTGATTATTACATTGGCGCCCATTCCTTGAGCCCTCATAGCGACACCTTTACCACAATGTCCATATCCAGAAACAACAAAGGTTTTTCCGGCAATTAATACAGAAGTGGCTCTAAGTATCCCATCAATGGTTGATTGACCAGTTCCGTAAACATTGTCAAAATCCCACTTTGTGATAGCATCGTTAACTGCGATAACTGGATATTTCAAATCTCCAGCCTTACCCATAGCCCTTAATCTGTGGACTCCAGTCGTAGTTTCTTCAGTGCCGCCAATAACTCCTGCAGCATATTCTTCCTTTTCACCGTGAACACGAACGATTAGATCTGCACCATCATCAAGAGTCAGAGTCGGATTAAACTCTAGTGTCTTGTCGATACACCAGTAGAAATCATCGACGCTTTGACCATGCCATGCATGGATGGAATATCCTTCTTCAGCAAGCCATGCGGCAACATCATCCTGAGTTGATAATGGATTACAACCAGACCAAGAAATTTCAGCCCCGGCGGCGGCTATTGTTTCAATCAATACTGCGGTTTCTTTGGTGACGTGAAGACATCCAGCAACTCTCATCCCTGCTAGTGGTTTGGTCTTTAGCGCCTCTTCTTTTAGCGCAGCTAAAACTGGCATTCTGGCTCTTGCCCAATCTACTCTTAATGACCCGGATTCTGCCAGATTCATATCTGCTACTGTGTACTTGTCAGTCTTGTCCATGGGCGACGCTACAACCGGTCACTTTTGAACTCATTGACTAATTGCCAAATCAGTTTCAAAAATGATGTTATCCTTGTTGTTGAATGTATGCTGCTGCATATTGTTGTGCATAGGCTGCGGCAGTCTGCTCATCATAACCTTGAGTGATAAACTGCTGGTAGTATTGTTGATACGCAGCATCCATCGCAGGGTTGGTGGCAACTGGTGTTGCTGCTTGAGTGGCTTGTTGTTGAGGTTGTGCGCCTCCGCCCGTGAGTCCCGCTTGAGCTGCATATTGTGCTGCATACGATCTTGCTGTATCTTCAGGATATCCCTGTGCGATTAGTTGTTGGACATATTGCTCAACAGGGTCTTGTTCTTGGAAAGCCCCAGTTAGGCTGAAGTCTTTGTAATCTCCATCCATGCCATCTCCTCCGCTTCTTCGTAGGAATAATAGCGTTAAGACGACTATCAAGATTAAGATAACAGCTCCAACACCTATTACCATGATATTACTGTCAGACTGAGCACCATCGCCTCCATCATTGGATGATGGAGCAACCCATTCACCATTTTCTAGAGAATACTCGCCATCCCAATCACATTCACCATTGATGAAGATCCATTTGCCCTCAGGGTCTGCTAATATCACATCATCTGGAACCGTCACTCCACGGCATATTGGTAACGATAGCGTGATAGTACTTGGATTGTATAACTGCACATAGTTTGGATCATTTAGCGGGAGTTGTTGTTCTGCATTCCAGCGTTTTTCTGAATCTTTCAGAGGATCAAACTCGTAAATTCTTATGTAAATTATGACATCTACCGGATTATTAGAGTGGAATCTATCGATATCTAGACTCAACTGGAAAGAGTCACTAGTTCCAACTGGATTCTTGAGAACTGCTAATTCTTTTGTTCCCTTAGCTGTTTCTCGTACTCTTACGTCTGTTTGGTCTAATAGAGATTCATTCCAAGTTATTTCCACGTACGTATCACTTTCATCTGAACCTGACACGACAAATCCTGAAAGGTTGTAGAATGAATTAGTGTAACCTTGTTGGTCGCCCCAGTTGGTGAATTCAATAACTGGAGGTTCATCGCCAAAACCTTGTGGTTTTACATCGAAACAGAATTCCATATCATCATCCCATTTACCTGATTTATCGTACACTGTTAACTTAATCTTAATTGGTTGGATTGGTGATTCTGTATTTGGGTTGTAAGTGAGATTTCTACCCGCATACGATTCTCCATTTTCATCAACACCATAACCACCAAAGGTATATTGCCAAACACCCAGGCTTGATTCGTATTGGATGTAGGTATTTGCATTGACATTAATTGCCTGATCCCACGGCTTATCAAACAGTACTTCCCATTCGTACCTCTCAATCCCGTTACCTTCTAGGGCATCAGGATCTGTTGAATTAAAGGCATTGAAATCAATTGGTAGTTGGCCACTTTCATCAAGGGTTATCTCATATTTAGGGTAATTATCTAGGCTAGAACAAGTTCCAACATACTCGATGTTGTCGGCATAACTGTCTTTCATAACCACATAAGCATCGGCAATTGGGTTGAATGCGTCAGCATTTGCATCATTAGTCTCAACTGTCACTGACAACATTCTTGAATGACCGTTATCATCGTGCAGCCAAAGAGTAATTGTCCATTGCTCTCCTTGTTTACATTCTCCTTGAGTCCCGATTGACTTACAGAAATCCATTACTGGTGAAGATTCTGTTTCAAACAATGGGGATGTATAATGGTCGATTTGACCTGGAGCCATGGTTCCTAAATCCCAAGACGTTGGCCCAGAAATCAGCCAATCGGTTTGCAAACTTACTTGTGCATCAGATTGGTAACTAAAGGTTAGTTGTGCGTTACTCTTCATGTACACAGTTGCATATCCGGCACCTAATGCAGGATCAGGAACTACACCATCAATCAAGATATCAGTTCCATCTCTCATTTCACCAAATGGATTTGGATAATCATTTACTTGATAGGCCAGGACGTTACTAAGCAAAGCAAAGTCCGAACTTGATGCATTACCTGACTTTGCTTCAAGGTCGATGGTGGAAATAATCATTCCACCTTGTCCATAGCTACAAATCCCCAACAGAACATCTTCAATGCTTGTTGAATCACGAATAATTGGTTGGAAACTTGCAACATTTTGGTTACCTGAACAAATCTTAGGCACATCAGAAGTAGCCTCGCTACCGATGTCTAGTGCTGAATTGGCTACTGGAGTAAATACCTCAAATTTATTCTCATCAATGTTATTCATAATTGGATGGAATTCATCGTATACTTCCATATCCGCATAGGTTATCTCTGCACCATTCGTTTTGTCATCAATCACCAAACCTAGAGGTAATCTTGGTTCAACATTTGTTTGAAGCCCGTAGGTTTGAGTCCCATGTGGTGCCAAATGCGCTTGAATTGTACCACCACTGCTCATGAAATTAACTAACACTTGCTTTCGGTCAACATTGCTGACTGTATCAGATATAGTCTTGTAATATGCTTTCCCATCATCCTTTGCAGTGTTGAAATCTTGCCATGGCAAGATAATTTTATCGAAGTTAGTAAACCAATTAGTCTTGAAATAATCATCCCAATCATTCATGGCAAATTGAGTATAAGACATACCATTAGCCGCAATATCTTCGATGATTCTGGAGGTGCCGCTGGTCTTATCAGATAGTATTGCAATATCGACTTCATCGGCAAATGTTGCATGGAAATATACTGGATCTCCTGATGGAGTACCATCATCTAGTTGGGCACGGTAACTGATGTTGTATGTGTGTCCATCCTGATATCCGGCCCAAGGAGTAAACGATAAGGCAATTCTTTCACCATTCAACAGAGATTGGGCTGGTCCAGCACTGACACTGTGGGCAAGAGAGCCTGTGGTCTCGTCAAACACTTCCATATAGAATACATAGTCCCCTTCAAGAACTCCATTTGTTGCCGTCATCTCCCAATTGTGAGTCAAAGAACTATCAATTGGCAGAACACAATTTTGCCTAACCTCATCCAAACAAGCTAACCTCTTAGGTTGACTCAAAACAATGTCTACTGATTTTACGTCAAATATAACACGCTTGATGTTATTTGCAGTTGATAATTCATCGTTTCCATACCAGTTGGTACCAACTGTGGTATTGTCGAAGATAGTCTCTACTTCAACCATGTATACGCCGGACACGAAATCGTGCTCTGCAATTAGGTCAGTTGAAGAATCTTCAGCATCTACAGAGGTTCGGCTTATTGAATAAGAGTTATCCTCGACGAAAGTAAATTCTTTCAAGGTGATATTGTTTATTCCAACACCTTTGAAACCATCATTTATGCCATTTCTCCCATCATCATCTGAGAAGAAATCAAAGTTTAAGTCAACTGTTGAGTCTGCTAGTGAGATACATTGTGTATCCCACTCACCAGAGTCAGGAGAGGTTGTATTCAAAACATACAAATGAGTCAAATCAAGAGTTGTAGTTTTGACTAACCTGTCGGAATTAAAGAATACATTCCAATTACCGCTTAGTCCATCGGTGGTTCTTGGGTCGCCAATGTATTCAATCTCCTCAAAGTCGATTGGATTAGTTTCGTTGACTATCCCGTTTCCATCTTCATCTATTTGGCAGGTTCCATCTTCATTGTAATCATTCCATTGTCCGTAAACAATAGCAGTATTATCAGTAGAATCCTTGGTGAAATCAACCGTCACGGCCATGTAATCGCTCGGTTCAATATTGCCTTGTGAGTCTACTTCAAAGAAGGTATCAGCATAATACTCGAATGATAGAGATACGAAATCGCTTTCTAAGTCTTCAAGATCAATATCTGTGATGGTCATTGTTTCATTTTCCCATGCGTCACCGTATCCCAGTGTTGCTGTCTGGCAAGGGTGGCCAAACCAGTATGAGTTACTGTTGAAAACTAAGTCAGATGGGCAATCCAAGGTGTCGTTGTATGTTGTACCCTTTGGATTGTTACTTTGAGTATATCTAGTCCCGTCTGTAGAGTTATCAAACGTGATAATACAATCAGATCCTGGGTTGCCACATTGTACTGTGTCGGGGTCGGCAGTGAATACTGTTGCAGTGACATCAAAGTCAACTATTGTGTTTCCATAGTTGTTAGTAGTAGCTGAAATTGGATATGTTCCTTGAGCGTAAAGCTGACCAGGTTCGAAATAATCTATCGATTCAAGTGCCGGGTCATACAAATTAAACGGCGTCACGTAACCGACGATTTCGTCGTTTAGTACCTGTTCATCCCAACCGTTATTTGATAATACTGCAGAAATACGATAAGTCGTATCATTCATAAAGTTGGCTTGCAGATTTGCAACGTATTCTTGACCTGGACCCAAATTATTCAATTGGATTTGAGTTTGTTGATTTTGCACATTAGGGAAGAATGCAGTATTCTGTTTGAAGATGGTAAGATTATCAAATGCAAAGCCATCATTCCCTGTCCATGTAGATTCATTTTCATCTGAAATGGAACCCTCGAAACCAGTTCTAAATCTGAAACGCAAATCAACAGTCTCTCCTGCCCATGGGCTCAAATCGAAGGTACCTAGGCCTTCGTCGGTGAAATTATTCCAAGCGTAAAAGGTGTTGAATGATTGAATTCCATAGTAGTAAAGACCTTCTGCATATCCGCCATAGGCATTTTCTTTGATTACTCTGTCAGTGTCAAAACCGCCCCACATCGAGGTACGTGACCAGCATGCTCCTTCGATGTAAGCTGTGACTGGGCAACTGATAGTAGACCATCCAGTCTCTTCACTACCAACCTCAATCATTGCTAAGTCGTCCCAAACATCACCGACTACGAACCCGTTGGTATCGGCACTACCAAGAGCACCAAAGCCAAGATCTTGGAATAATTCAACACTCATGAAAGCACGGTCTGAGCCTGTCAAATCAACATCTCTTAGCACCATTGCTTCGTCCCAATTGGCGCCATATCCAGTCCATTCCCCGCCGGTACTGTTGGTTTTGGTTTCACCAGACCACATGAAGTGGGTTGGGTTAAGATAATTGGCAGAGTAATCTGCTTGCGATTCATCAGGATCGGTACCAGACCCGCTAGATGGAGTTGTTTGTTCGTTCCAGTGGTGATTTCCATCAACATAATCAATGTAATCCCAAGTACATCCTGAGCCGCATGCTCCGACATTTTCTGGAGTATCCCAATCATTAGCATACACGGTTTGATTAGTTGAATTAAGTTCATCCACGACCTTTAGTTCAACGTCCAAAGTCGCACTTTGACCATTAAGAACATTCATACCGGTATTGGTTACTGTCACGTTTATGTCTCGAAGACCTTCACCAACAACCCCAAAAGAGCGGTCTACTGGAGAAATCTCAATTCCTGAAACTGACAAGTCTTGGCTATCCATCTCAATGACAGAAATTGTATCATATTGGCCATCCCAGCCAAAGTTATCTCTCCAACCACCAAATCTCCAGTTCTTGTGTGCAACAACTATGTCTGGCGCAGAGTTTGCGCCGCCTGCCAACTGTCCTACTTCTGCTGTGTGCGGTCTTCGGCCAGCAGCATATGATAGAGGACTTAGATGGCCACCACTACCGTCTGAAAGAGTAACTTGAATCGAAGTAGGGTAATTTAGGAAGAAATTGGATGAAGTACCTCCAGCGGAGTCAGTGGAATTTTGTTGATACGCAAGAGTTGGGTTGATGAAATCGGGTTGCTGGTCTCCGTTCAAGTCAGCAACAGTCAAAGTCCATGAAATGTATGGGCCAAAATAGGCCTTCTGCGGAGATGTCCATGTACCTGAAGTCGATGATGTGACGTAGGTCACATTCTCGATGTCGGCATCATTTAATGCCAATACATCTGCAGTACCATCGCCATCTAAATCGGCAACTGCCAAATCAGATGAAGTTTCTGTTTGCATGTTAATCACGTGCTCTCCTACACCAGGAGTGGTGCTGAAAGTGTAAGTTAGTGGGAAAGTATTGGTTTGGCAATTAAATTCAACAATTGACACGTTGTCATCATGACCGGGATTGGTGACTTGTCCGGTAGCATAGTCTAATCCTGCAGATCTAAGTAGCCACATGTCGCTGTCGAAGCAGGTTCCGCCGCCACCAAGTCCACCGCCAACTTGTGATTCGCCCCAATCTCCGGCAGTAAATGCGCGATAGGTATTTTGTTGGGCAGGACCTAAGTTAGTGATGATACCTTGTGTGTTTGAGGTTATTGGGCCAAGATAGGTTACGACTCTTTGGGTAGTAATATCTGCTTGTAGGTCTAATACCATAACGTCATCATTACCGTCGTCGTTGAGGTCAGCAACTTCTAGGTCCCAAGCCCAAAAGTGAGTAAATCTTGCTCCAATTGACCAAGTTTTCTCATTGCAGCCGCCGTTTTCGATAATAGTTACGTTACCTGGTTCACCTGCTGGCGAGCCATCTTCATTCGTTTTGAACGGATTGTTTCTTTGGAAGATAACTATGTCATCAACACCGTCGTTGGTAAAGTCACCAACTTCGATAAATTGTACATTAGAAAATTCATCCCAATCTGCATTCCGGTCTTGATTAGCAGTAACCCAAATATCTTGTCGTTCGGAAAAATCACCGTTACCATCATTCCACAGAACTGTAATGGTATGAGTACCATCTGTAGCAATCGCAATATCGTTGTGAGTGTCACAATTGAAATCGCCAATAGCAACATCGTGTGGGTCACGATTTGTGGTATACGTTCTTGCTTGAGATGCACTTGCTGTGGTTGCTAAAGCGGCAGTTGTTGATAATACCATCAGTAAACAAAGCATAATACTTCTTGCGCGGGCCTTGAAGAGATTGTCTTGGGAAAACATCGTCATCACTTGTTAAGCCATATTAACTACCACTTTAATTCCTTTGGGCTTTTGTCTTTGACAAAACTACGCACATGCTTCGCAGTGAGGCGAAAAGATGTTTATAAATTCTATTTGCTCAAATTCAGACTTTACCTGCTAGCCAACGGGGAGAGGGCCCCCAACCAACGGCATCCCCACCATGTACTTTGACTAGTTTTCCAGCAGTGAATAATGATTCTAACCAAACCTCCAATGCAGTACCTTCACGCTTGCCCAGTTTGCTACTGGCTATTTCTTCAATATCGGAAGTTTTCAGAGCGGTAAAACCATAGTCTCTGACTACTATATTCATCAGTTCACGAAGCCAAGCCTCGGCCATTGGATCAATACTCAAAGTCCCTTGAACAGGTAATGGCTCATCTAATTCAGAAAAAATTTCCATCAACTCTATTGGGTCTGGTTTAGTTAAGTCATCAAGCCCAAGGGCGCGTAACTCTTTACTCAAATCTAATTCACCAATCGGTCTTCTAACTATGGGAATTCTTGACGGGTCTGGCGCAGGACCCATATCTAGGGGCTTCTCACCCAAGGAGTCATCATCCAGTTCCTTAGCTGGGCCGGATTTGTTTTTGCTAGAAACCCCCGAGTTATTTGACGCCTTAACTTCTGAGCCCAAAGGCATCATCCAGCCAACGCCTTGCAAACCTAATTCGGATACTTTTTTGCGTACCCAATCAGCATCACCACGAAGTAAAACCTCAGCGTCATGTTCGTCGGAACGAAAGCGGTATTGGACAAATCCTTTCAACTCCGCCATGGTTATTCCTCGAACTTTCTTGCCTTCAAATTGGCGATGTTATTTTGCTAGTTGCCGCAGAACAGTATGCAATATACCACCATTACGATAATAATCAACTTCTACTGGAGTATCAAGCCTTACTTGTGCCTCAAAAGCAAGTGAGGTCCCGTCAAGTCTTGTTGCTGTTATTGTCAACATTTGCAATGGTTGAACGTCATTTGTTACCGGAACATCATACATTTCAGAACCGTCAAGGCCTAAACTTTCATGACTTTCGCCTTCTTTGAATGTTAAAGGCAATACACCCATTCCGACCAAATTGGAACGATGTATTCGTTCAAATGAAGTGGCAATTACTGCTTTTACTCCNAGTAGATAAGTTCCTTTAGCAGCCCAGTCTCTTGACGAACCAGTGCCATATTGCGAGCCGGCAAGAACTACCTTAGGNCCATCATAAGCATTGGCTGCATCAAATACCGAAACGATTTCTCCTGATTGTGGGTGTTTGGCAAATCCGCCCTCGGTCCCTGGTGCCATATGATTTCGAATCCTAACATTGGCAAAGGTTCCACGCATCATTATTTCGTGATTACCACGTCGACTACCAAAGGAATTGAAATCTCCTCGTTCAACCCCTCTCTCGACTAACCACTTACCCGCAGGCCCGCTTGCCGGGAATGAGCCGGCTGGAGAGATGTGATCGGTAGTAATTGAATCACCAAGTTTTAGCAGAACTGTTGCTTGTTCAATCGATTCAATTGGCGACGGTTCAGCAGATAGGCCAGAAAAGAAGGTTGGTAACCGGATGTANGTTGAGTCGGCTTCCCAAGGATATAATGGGGTGTCTTTTGCCGGTATTGAATCCCATCTTGGCTCATTCATNGCATCTGCATAACGTTGCCTAAACATGCTTGGAGTGATGGTTGAAAGCGCCTTAGCTAATTCTTCGTCTGATGGCCAAACTTCAGACATCATTACCGGTTTACCATTAGTATCAAAACCCAACGGTTCAGTAGNCAGATCAACCTCTAAACTACCGGCAATCGCGTAAGCAACAACTAGCGGCGGGCTTGCTAAATAAGATGCCTTTACTTTGCTGTGCACTCTTCCTTCAAAGTTCCTGTTGCCCGAAATCACCGAACCCACGATAAGGCCTGCTTCATCAATTGCTGCATCGATTTCATCACTCAATGGCCCGGAGTTACCAATACAGGTTGTGCAACCATAACCAACTACATTGAAGCCCATGGCATTCAAATCGTCTTGCAAACCTGTCGCTTCATAATACTCCGTAACCACTCGACTGCCTGGTGCTAGAGAGGTTTTTACCCACGGCTTGACGGTAAGACCTCGTTGTCGAGCATTTCTAGCAAGTAGTCCGGCAGCCAACATGACCCCTGGATTGGATGTGTTGGTACAAGAAGTGATTGCNGCGATAACAACATCACCGTGATTTAAATCAAAACGTTCTCCTTCTGCCTCGATAATGGCGCTCTTTGACAAATCACTTTCTGCCAAACCATGCCCTTGATGGCCAACTTCGGCTGTTAATGTCTCGGCGAAATGTTGCTTCATATTGGTTAAGTCAACTCGGTCTTGCGGTCGTTTTGGACCTGCTAATGCAGGCTCTATTGTTGTTAAATCCAGTTCTAAAGTTGCAGTATAAGATTTCTCAGCATCACTTGAGTTGTACCAAAGACCTTGTGCCTTGCAATATTCCTCAACTCCAGTTATTGCTGAATCTTCTCGACCTGTTAGCCTAAGATAATCAAGAGTGCGCTCATCAACAGGGAAGAATCCGCAAGTTGCTCCGTATTCAGGAGCCATATTGGCAATGGTTGCTCGGTCTGCTAAAGTAAGTGCTGCCATACCACTGCCAAAGAACTCGACAAATTTTCCAACTACGCCATGTTCTCTCAGCATCTCAACGATACGCAGAGTCATGTCAGTTGCCGTCACGCCGGGATTTAGCGAACCTGTTAGCCTAACTCCAACTACATCTGGNGCNAACATGTANATNGGTTGGCCAAGCATAACTGCNTCTGCTTCAATNCCNCCAACACCCCATCCAAGTACTCCAAGACCATTGATCATTGTAGTGTGTGAATCCGTTCCAACCAATGTATCAGCAAGCCAAATGCCATTTTCTTGCCTCGCAACACTTGCTAAAAATTCAAGATTCACTTGGTGAACAATGCCTCTTGATGGTGGTACGACTTGAAAATCCTTTAGTGACTTTTGCCCCCATTTAAGAAACGTATAACGCTCCATATTGCGGTGATATTCGATATCTAAATTCATATCCAAAGCATTGCTATGAGCACCAGAAACGTCAACTTGAACTGAGTGATCGATGACTAAGTCCACTGGGACTTGGGGATTAACCTTACTGGGGTCTCCACCCATCTCGACCATTGCATCTCTTAACGCAGCTAAATCAACCACAGCAGGAACGCCGGTGAAATCTTGTAAGATTACTCTAGAAGGTCTAAATGGTATTTCGCCACGCTCTGCGTTAGGTTGCCAATTTGCGATATTACGAACATCTTGCTCAGTGATTAAGAATCCGTCGTTGCCTCTAAGTGCGCCTTCCAGTAGAATACGAATAGAATATGGTAGGTGGGAAGTGTCAATACCATTTTCATCTAATCCAGACATCGAGTAATAATGCCCGCCAATAGAAAGTTCCCGCTTTGCATTGAAGGTGTCGACGGTCGTCATGACACATGCCAAAACGAAGACATCTATCAATCAAACGCTTTGAATAACCTCAACTATATTACCAGAA
>PBTA01000023.1 GCA_002726395.1 Methanobacteriota archaeon
GGGGCCGTGGAATTAGAACTACAAGGTGCCTCATCAATGACTGTCGAAGCAGGTAGTGAATTTATGATTCAGTTGCAGTTTACCAATAACGGCAATGATGCAGATAATGTTCGTGTCGACATAGTAAATCTAAACAATTTGAAGACTCAAGGTTTCTCTTTCATCGGTTCTGAATTCGTTGCTGAGCAACTTGCCATGGGCGCCACCTCATCTCTTCGGGAAATCAAGATGCTAGCTCCAAGTGATGCGGACGGAAATCTAAATGTTGACCTACAGTTTAGAGCAAGTAGTACCAATGACCTAAGCGCAGAATTTAGTGAAACAAACATCCCTGTTACAGTAGAATCTAGCAAGTCTTCAACCTCTCTAACTGACGGCATTAGTGAAGTAGGGCAAGACGATATGATTCTTTACGGAGCGATTGCCGGAGGAGTAATACTTCTGCTATTGTTACTTGGCGTAGTTAGACGCTCAGTCAAGAAAAAGAAGGTTAAACAAGTCGATGAAGCAACACCAATCGAACTGGAAGATGAGGAGCAAGAAGTGGATGAATTTGACGATTTGTTTGATGATTTAGACGATGTTGTTATTGAATCAGATGAATTTGATGATTTACTCGATGATTTTTGACGCTGTCTAGCGTTTCGGATATTTTTTTCTGCTTAAAATTCGCTATATGAGAGTATATTTTGACGGTAACAGTCAAAGAGCGAGTGTGCTCTGCTACGCCTAGTATAGGTGGTCTTGATATGTTGAACTTGAGCGGAAAGACCGCATTCGTCTTTGGAGTGGCCAGTGAGGATTCTATTGCTTGGGCAATTTGCAAGATGCTTGCTGAAAGTGGTGTAAATCTCTACCTTGGATATCAAAAGAGATTTCGCAGTAGAGTGTTTCAACTAAAAGATAAATTACCCCAAATCGCCGGTTTCTACCCGCTAGATGTGGCACAGGACGCCACAACCAAAGAATTCTTTGATGCATTTAGTGCAGATAATCCTGGCAAAAAAGCAGATATCCTTATTCATGCAATAGGATTTGCTCCAAGGACATGTTTTGACCGACCAATACTGTTTGTTGAAGACCAAGATATTAACACAGCAATGACGATTTCGGCTAATTCCCTACAACGTTGCTTGAAGTTTGCCTTGCCCCATCTAAACCCAAATTCCTCAACGATCACTCTAACTTATGCTGCATCCAACAGATATGTCCCCTCCTATGGGATAATGTCTATGGCAAAAGCCGCATTAGAATGCTGGACACGAGAACTGGCTTGTCACTTAGGCCCAGAAGGACACAGAGTGAATGCAATATCATCAGGTCCAATCAGGACCATAGCCGCCTCGGGGATTCCCGGATTTGATAACATCTTAGATCACGTCGAGAAAAACTCCCCCCTGCGAAGAAATGTCAATCAAGAAGATGTAGCAGGAGCAACATTATGGCTGGCTAGCNCACTATCAAGCGGGGTTACTGGGCAATGCATCTATGTTGACGCTGGATATTCTATTACGATGGTTCCAGAAACTATCATGAATAATTGAGGTGATTATGTGACGATTACAACTGCTGATGGCAAGGTTGCAGAGGGCTTAGAACAAGCACCATTTGAGCCGATTGCAGTTGTTGGCATCGGCGCTATGATGCCAGATGCAGATGATATTGAGCAATTTTGGCAAAATATTGTTGATGCAAAAGTTAGCATCAAAGATGTCGAACAAAACCGTTGGCCTGGCAAAATAGAAAATTTTTGGAAGNCTGGCGGTCCAGGCAATATCGATGAAGGATTTACTTATGCTAAAATCGGTGCTTTCGTTGAGGGTTTTGAATTTAATTGGCGCCGCTGGCGGCAGCCTCCAGGCACACTCGGACAAATTGATCCATGCCAACTATGGGCAGTTGAAGTATCGGCTGCTGCCCTTGATTCCTCTGGTTACAACGGCGATGCAAAACAATTCGACCGGTCAAAGTGCGGCGTGGTTTTTGCCAATGCGTTAGGGGGCGAGAATCGCAACCTCTCAAACATTCGAGTATGGTCTAATCATACCAAGAACGTAGCCATCAAACACGGGCTGCCAGAAGACCAAGCTGAAGTATTTCGTGAAGAAATAGTCGAACATTCACCAAGAATTGACGAGGACACAATGCCTGGTGAACTGGCCAATGTAGTATCTGGCAGAGTTGCTAATTTACTCGATTTGCAAGGGCCAAACTACACCACTGATGCTGCATGCGCATCCTCTATGGCGGCTATTCTTGACGCCTGCCGACTACTTCAAAGCAGGCAGGTGGATTTGATGTTGGCGGGTGCTGCAGACCGCACTATGGATCCTGCAACCTACGCTAAATTCAGCGCTATTGGCGCATTGTCACCAAGCCACTCAACGCCGTTTGATGCTAGTGCCAATGGTTTTGTAATGGGTGAAGGAGCAGGCGTTTTGATTCTCAAAAGATTATCAGACGCGATTGATGACGATGACGAAATCCACGCCGTAATCCGCGGCGTTGGCAGCTCTTCAGACGGAAGGGGCAAGGGAATTACTGCACCAAGTCAAAGGGGGCAAATCCAAGCGATTTCAAGGGCTTACAATCAAGCTGGATACGATGCATCATCAGTTGAATTAGTCGAGGCACATGGGACCTCAACAAAAGTNGGCGATGCAACTGAATTGTCTTCTCTGTCGACTTTGTGGACTGGTTTAGCCGGTGGTGATCATGTTGCAGTGGGTTCAATTAAATCACAAATNGGCCATCTTAAAGCGGCAGCNGGAATAGCAGGTGTCATCAAAGCAGTAATGGCGCTACATCACACAACCATACCCCCATCTGCTGGATTTGAAACACCAAATCCAACAGTACAATGGAATGAAATTCCATTTTTCGTACCAACNCAAGCCAGAGAGTGGCCTCGACCGTTAGAAAATCCGCGCCGGGCTGGTATCTCTGCTTTCGGTTTTGGTGGGACAAATTTCCACATAGCCTTGGAAGGCTATGAGCCTGAATACCATGCACCAATGGCTAATAGTTGGCAACAAAAATGGAACGGCAATGCTGCTAAGCCGCCCGTTCCTTCAATTCTTGATGTCAATGCAAACCCAACGATGACGCATGATGAACTAAAATCGATTGAAGGAGGTATCTTATTGCTGTCTGGAGAGACTGTTGAACAACTGATGTCAAAACTTGCTAATCTATCATTTGACGGANCATCCTTTGATGAAGATGCCAATGGCCGCAGATTGTCTGTTGAATTGATGCGAGTTTCAGATTTCAACAAATCAGACACTTATCGTATGGCCATAATCGCTACTAGTTGGGCAGATTATGACAAACGTGTCGGTCTTGCATTAAAAGCCATGGAAGANAGTAACAAATGGGGCTTTTTACAGTCTCAAGGTGTAATGATTACCAATGAGCCAATCCTTCCATCAAAAGCCAAGATTGCTCACATGTATCCTGGTCAAGGTAGCCAATATGTCGGCATGACATACGATCTGAATAAACGTTACACTTCGGTACAAAAAGTATGGGATAAATCCGATGAAACCATGGTCGAGGTGCTGGACGGTGAGACTTTGTCTAGCTTCGTCTTGCGGACCAATCTTTCAAAACAGGAACTGATTGAATCAGAACACAAACTCAAGCAAACAGAATACACTCAACCTGCTATGTTAACCGCCGATTTGGCCATTGAACGATTGCTCAATGCGCACGGACAAACGCCAGATATGGTGGCTGGTCACTCACTTGGCGAGTATGCCGCATTGATGTCTTCGGGGATATTGAATATGGACGGCGCACTGCGTGCCTCAGCAGCTAGGGGTACAGAAATGGGTTCNGTACAAATAGATGACAAAGGATTAATGGCCAGTGTGACAGCACCATACGAAGAGGTTGAAAAAGTCCTTAATTCCGCNNATGGATACGTTATTGCAGCCAACAAAAACTCTCCTAAAATGACAGTAATTGCTGGAGAAAGCGAAGCAGTAAAGGCTGTAATGAAATCATTTGAAACCAAAGGCTTCTCAACTACCCAATTAGCAACTTCACACGCATTCCATTCCCGTATCGTCGCACCCGCCAATGAACCACTGCGAAGATTCCTTGAAACCTTGGAGATAAATTGGCCCCAAATTCCAATTACGGCAAATTTTGACGGCGAATTTTACGAAATGTCTGGGGCAGATTCCAAAACCGCAGTCCTCGATAAATTAGCCCCTCAAATGGCGTCTTCAGTAGAGTGGACTTCACAAATCGAAAAGATGTATGATTCGGGTGCGAGAGTTTTCATTGAAGTAGGCCCGAAACGCGCTCTGACAATGTTTGCTACTCAAATCCTAGANGGCAAGCCACATTTGCCAATCATGACTAATCACCCTAAGCAAGGAGGCATTGCTTCTTTCCTTGGCGCAATGGCCGGATTATATCTTGCTGGCAGAACTCTTCAATGGCCATCTGGCACGTCAGATGAATTATCTGAAGCGTTTAGAGCAGGACCGATAGAAGCTCACAGTCAAGTAAAGCATGCCTCAAAGCAATCACCCAATAATGACCTCAATTCAAGGGCCAAACCACTACCAACTCAATCCGCTGCTAAATCTTCTGCTGGGGTAAGTGTNACAACGGTAGAAGTTTCCATTGAAGATGCCAAGAACGCCTACCTCGGAGATTGCTTATCACCACTAACGGGATATCCAGCAAANTTCTGTAATGGCATGGTAAATTTAAGGGAAGTACTTGGATTATCCAATTCGCAATTAACTCAACTAATCGCTAAAATTAGCAATGAATGTGACACAGATAGCGAGTTTGATATCTCCAAGGCAGAAGTAGTGCAAGATTTCTCAAGGTGGATTAGAGCCCCACCNAAATCCTACCTTTCCAAAGCAACACCCATTGCACCAATANCTCAATTGACGGTTAGTAATTTTGCAACTAATAATGAGTCTAGGGACTCAGATCCAATCGTCATCAGTGGCATTTCGTTAGGTTTGCCGGGTGGTGAAAAGGTGTTTTCAGAAGATACGTTTGAACGCTTAGTAAGGGGTGAAACTTGCCTTAGTGAGGTTAGTGAGGAGTATAAACAACGACTATTGGATAAAAACATAGTTCGGCTAATCAAAGGAAGAGACGGTTCAGTAAATATGGAAAAAGCCACCCAATTTAGCGACATACCACAACTTGCGGGAATCAAAGGAGCATTTGATTTAGCGGCTGAATTTGGTATCGATCCAAAAGCCGTCATGGCTTGGGACATTACTACGCAACTTTCTGTTGCTGCAGGTCTGTTAGCACTCCGAGATGCTGGAATCCCACTTACTCCTGTTGAACAAACTGGTAAAGGNGGTCTACGTTTGATTACCAATTGGCAAGTTCCTCAAATTCAAAGAGATCGAACGGGAATCATATTTGCTTCTTGCTTCCCAGGTTTGCAAATGGCCATGAAACATGCTAAGAATAACGGTGATGATGGAGAGGGTCGCTTTGATCGGAGATATCTTTTCCAAATTCTTAATATGGGCCATTCACAATTTGCTCAATACACTGGAATTAGAGGTCCAAACACCACGCTGAATTTAGCTTGCGCCTCAGCAACTGCAGCGTTTAGTACAGCAGAGGATTGGCTAGAAAATGATAGAGCAGACAGAGTGGTAATTATCTCTGCAGATGATGTTACTGGAGAAGACCTCTGGGAATGGATGGGTAGTGGATTTGCTGCTTCTGGCGCCGCTTCTACTGGTGATAAAATAGAGGAGTCTGCCTTGCCATTTGACAGAAGAAGGAATGGTATGGTGCTTGGAATGGGTGCAGCGGCATTTGTTGTTGAGCGTAATTCGATGGCCCAAGAACGTGGGGTTCAGCCGATTGCCGAATTATTGGGCACCAAGATTTCTAATTCAGCATATCATGGAACAAGACTTGATGTTGAACATGTAGCACAAACTGTCAACCAATTCATCGGCACTATGGAGGCTAAATGGGATCTAGATAGGCACCAAATAGCACCAGAAACGGTCTTTTTCTCACATGAAACCTATACTCCAGCCCGTGGGGGGTCTGCGCAATCAGAAGTCAAAGCACTCAGAGACACTTTTGGTCCAAGTGCTAATAAATTGATTATTGCCAATACCAAAGGATTCACTGGACACCCAATGGGGGTTGGGATAGAAGATGCCAGCATGTACTATGGTTTGTTAACCGGGCGTATTCCACCAATTGCCAATTACCGTGAAAAAGATCCAGAACTGGGTGAACTAAATCTGTCAACAGGTGGAGATTATCCAGAATTAAAGTATGGTCTACGATTTGGTGCAGGATTCGGTTCGCAAATCGCATTATCTTTAGCAAGGAAATGGGAGGTAACTGGTGAACGAATTGATGGATCAAAATTCATGGCTTGGATTAGACAACTTGCTCAATCTGATGATGTAGTTTTACGTGTTCTTGATGGTAAGTTGGTCTCCTACGTAGACGGCTCAGATAATCTTCACGGCGGTATTCAAGGTGAGCCTTGGGAGATTACTAACAACTTTGAGGGGCTGCCAACTAATCAACCAGTAGTTGCTGAACAAGTTCCTGAGAAGACTATCACTGAAGTGCAACAGGTAACTGAGAAGGTTGTTGTTGCACCAACAGTTCAGCAAAACTCAGGTGGCGAAGATGTTGTTGACGCAGTTATCGATGTAGTTGTGAAACATACTGGCTATCCCGCTGACTTTGTTGAACTAGACCAAGACCTTGAAGGTGAACTGGGTATTGATACAGTAAAACAGGCAGAAATTATGGCCGAGATTCGTAGTCGTTTTGGCTTGCCAGTTGACGAAGATTTCGTGCTTGCTGATTATCCAACACTAAACCACATGATCGGCTATATCGATAAGATGTCTGGAGGGATTTCCACCACTGCACAAGCAGTTGTAACACCAGTGGTGGCGGCAGTTGAANTGGTACAAGACATAGTTAGCGATGTAGTTGAAGAAGTTGCTCAAGCAAAGCCTCAGGCTATGCTGGTAAATGATGATGATTTAGTTCAAACAGTAATCGAAGTTGTTGTTGAACATACCGGATACCCCGCAGANTTTATTGAATTAGATCAAGATTTGGAAGGAGAACTTGGAATTGATACAGTCAAGCAGGCAGAAATAATGGCAGATATTAGAAGTAAATTTTCCTTACCAGTCGATGATGACTTCGTGTTATCAGATTATCCAACATTGAATCATATGATTGCCTATATTCACAAAATGGCCGGTAATACGGCCAAGCCTGCTACACCTTCTGTTCCTGAAGAAATGGTTGATGAAACGCCAATTTCGCTAGATGTGGATCAAACAGAGGTAGTTTCGACGCCTCCAAGTGAAATGTCAGGAAATGCGGATATCCAATCAAAATTGATTGACGTTGTGGTGAAACATACTGGTTACCCAGCCGACTTCATTGAAATGGACCAAGACCTAGAAGGTGAGCTTGGTATTGACACAGTAAAACAGGCAGAAATAATGGCCGAGGTCAGAGATATATTCCAACTACCAGTTGATGAAGACTTTATTTTAGGCGATCATCCCACTCTCAATCACTTTACGGCTTATATCATAAAAATGCAAGGTGGCCCAATTCAAGAACCACTGGCAAGTCAACAAATNGATACNGTGGATTTGCCAGAACAGTTGGAAATGCCTGAACAAGGTAAATCATCCAACGTCAGCATTTCTTCACAATCTACAGTGAATCCTTCAGGTTGCCGAAGATGGCAAGTAGAAGTCGAGGAATGCCTAGGTTTAGATGAGCCAATAGAGCTGTCGGGAACGGTAGTTGTTACTGATGATGGTTGGGGCATTGCTGAGGAATTGTGCACTCTTTTGGAGGCTCGAGGGTTAGCAGCTATTAGAGTTGGATTTGAATCAGAAATCCGCGATATGTCAATCCAAATTGAAGGCACTAGGACTGTGTTGAGGGCTGATCCAGCCAATACTGAACACATAGCGTTAGTCGGTGAAGAGTTAAACAAATCGAAAATATCTGGTGTCATTCATTTAGCAGCCCTAAAGTTAGCAGGTGTTGAATGGGAAGAAGACACTTACCCGTCNTCACAAATATCCCTCGCAGCCCATGGTTGGTTTGCCCTGCTGAAACAACTCGANGGTCAACTTGCCACTTTAGATTCGGGAATCNTAGCCTCAGTGACCACTCTGGATGGTAGGCACGGCAACAAGGGTGAACTATTCAATTCCATACAATGCTCGGCAAGCGGTGTGACTAAGTCCTACTCATTTGAACAACCGCATCTTAGAACAAGGGCTTTAGATTTGCACCCCGAACTCGTCTTAGATGCAGTGCATGCAGCAGAAATTATTGACAATGAATTGTTTGCAATCGGTGGTGATGTTGAGATTGGCATTGACCGTGACGGCAGAAGATGGACTCTGGTCGCCTTTGATGAGCAATTAGAAGGCGAACGTCAACCTTTGGTTAACAAAGATACGTGGTTAGTCTCAGGAGGTGGCTCAGGAGTTACCGCGGCCTCAATAATTGGTGTGGCTGCTGCTAGTACTGACGCTAATGCTCATTTTATTCTCTTGGGTAGATCAAACTTAATCGAAGAGGCACAAACTTGGATTGATTGGAGCGAAGATCAACTCTCAGCCAGAAAACTGCTGCTTAGAGATGCTATGGTCGCACAGAGCGAAGATGGCAAGATCACCATGGTTGAATGGAATAAAGAGTGGCAAAAGTATACTCGAAGTAGAGACGTATTCATCACCCTTGATAAAATTGAAAAGACCGGAAATAAGGCCAAATATCACTCAATCGATGTCATGGATTTGCCCGCAATGACTGAACTTGGTTCAACTCTTAAACGAAAAATAACTGGTGTAGTTCATGGCGCCGGCTTGGAAGATTCCAAATTAGTGGCTGATAAGAGTCATGAAATATTTGACCGGGTTGTTAGGGTGAAATTAGACGGCTGGAAATCCCTTATGTCAGCCGTTGAAGCATCAGGGACAAAATCCCTCAAATTCGCGGCAAGTTTCACTAGCGTTGCAGGCCGTTTTGGTAATGGTGGGCAAACAGATTATGCTGCTGCTAACAGTGTTTTAGATGCTGAAATGGCTCGACTTACGGCCAGTAGTCAATGCCGTGCTGTTGCGATTGGATGGACTGGATGGCAGGATGTTGGCATGGCGACAAGAGGTTCCATCGAAGCAGTATTTGCTGCCGCAGGAATCGAAACATTAGATGTAGCTACGGGGGTTGAACTCTTCGTTAACGAAGCATTGTGTGGTGGTAAGCGTAGGGTTCTTGGGTGTGGTTCATTAGGTCTCATGGACCGTTTTGACAGTTTTAGAGAAGCGCCACTTAGATTACCCGGGCAGATGGCAGCAATTATCGCCGACCCAGCAAGGTTTCCGCTTATCGATAAAGTGCTATCCCTAGATGAGGAAAATAATATTGTNACTCAGACTACATTGTCGACAGAAGTACATCCATTCCTTGCCGACCACGCGATTGAGGGTGTCCCGTATCATCCAGGAGTAATGGCAATGGAGATGTTTGCAGAAAACGCCCTGTTGCTCAAACCTTCAACTTGCTTAGCAGGTTTTGAAGAGGTCAGTTTTGGGCTGCCAGTGAAGTTACTCAAGGAGCACCTTACGGTTAGAATCGAAGCAAACCATGAACGTCAAGAAAATAACGTTCACTGGGTTAGATGTAAATTAGTCTCCGACTTGACCAATTCCAAGGGTGAGATTTTTGGACAACGAGATCACCATTCTGCCTTAGTTAGATTGGTTGAAAAGAGTGATGATTTATCTGAGTTCCTGCATCGCGAAGTTGCCTTGATGCCTGAACTTGGAGTGCCACCGCTTGATGAATTACAGTTAATGCCTTCATTCATTTACCAACGCTATTTCCACGGGCCTCGTTTCCAATCTCATGGTGGGATAATACGCGGTGTTGGCGACCAATCTGTACCTGGTGCTGATGGCATTGCGTTAATGAGAAATCAACTCCCCATCACCGAACAATTTCTGGCTGAGGCGGAAGGTGGTAGAGTTCTGCTTGAAGCATTACCAATGCTGATAGAAGCAGGATTCCAAAACGCTGGTTTTGTTGCTATGGAGTCTGAAGGTTTCTCCTCTCTACCAGTCGGCATCGAGTGGTCTACNACTCTTCGAGTTCCAGAGCGCAATGAGGTATTACGTATGCGTAGTCTTAGAGTAGGCATAGAGGAAGCAGGAATNACTGTTCACAATGTAGTCATAATCGGAGATGATGATGCTCCTGTCCTTGCATTGAAAGGATTGCGACTAAAGAGTATGGCGCCAGTTTCTGAACAACATAGATTCATTCTTGAACGTTAATGGTGACGTTAATGGCAACAACTGACACGGTAATCCCAACTTCAGTTGGCGGTGATTCACCAAAATTAGTCTGTATGATGATGCCTATTGGCCATTTAGAGTTGTCAGAAGTGGTGCTTGCTAATCATGATGAAGTCGCTAAATTTGTCACCGAGAAACGATATATGGAACACCTTGCTGGAAGATATTTATTGCAACTTGCCCTTGCTAATTGGGGCATCGATTGTTCCTATATCGAGGTTAGAAGAAATGAGTTTAGGGCGCCCAGTATTGCTTACTTNCCCGGTACTTGGAAAAGNACNCCNCTTCCATCAATNTCNATTGGNCATTCATCGGGCTATGCNTTTGTGGCTCTAGTAGAGTCNGGCTGGACTGTTGGCATCGATGCAGAGCNAGAAGATCTTGTTATCTCCAAGGGTGTGTTTGATATGATGGCCAANGGNGAGGAATTAGCCTANCTTAACANCAATCCAAATGAAGCAGTAAGATTGTGGACTAGCAAAGAATCAATCCAAAAGTCGGCAAGACTCGGGATGAATTTAAATCCACGNAATATTCGAATTCCAGTTGGAGAAATGAAAAGTAAATTGGCAATTGGAAATTTGATTTTTCAATTGCAAAATTTGTTGTTTAATGACTTTTTTATCAGTATAAGTTATTGTCTTGGAGATGGGTATGACTCAATTCCAGAAGATAAGTTACTTGAGCAAACTCAGCGTGCAATGTCCGACAAAGACGATTGGTCGGTTGGGTGTAAAACTACTAGGTCGAATGCCTGATTATTTCCAAAACATGTAACTTTCCCGACTTTCTTCCCATGGAAGGTCGAGTAGTATGCCAATTTCGGTTAAGATAACATAGTTAAACAATAGATATGTCACATAACTGATAATCAATACTAGCAGGGATGTGTTGACAATTTTTCTTCGTTCCCTTTTTGCTTGATCTAAGGTACAGATGCCTTTGCCTCGAAAATGGATGACTAGTCCGATGATTACAAATGATAACGCCAACAACAGCATCAATGGCCTAAACCATCCATAACCGTCACCTCCCCAATACAGAGTATCTGATAACGCTGCAGCGGAACTAACACTTGCTAGGCCAAATAATACCAATACGACACTTGGCAGGCAGCACATAGAAGCAATAATGGCTGAGCCAGAAATCAACTTAATCAGCGATTTCTTCTCTTTCTCATCCGCCATTTATACTCCCCCTTAGCAATGACTAAAACGACTCTCTGCTAAAGCGTTAGGGTATGACTCCAATGGTAATACTGGCGTACCATCAGACCACTTACCCATGAATTCTAGTAGCGGCCCTTGAATCAAGTGTTGATAAGCAAAGTCTTCGGTATTGAAATCAGCCCGGCTACGAGCGACAACCCAATCTGCTTGGGCATCAACCCGCCGATAAAACGACCAATCTGCCAGAGAGTCATGAACCTCATTAGCCGGAATGTAATGTGTTGCAATCATTCTAGGAAAGCCATATTTGTCACTTGGAACGTAAATGACTAGTGAATTATTCTGGTTGGTTAAATCAAATAATTGTTGGTGGTAAGCGCTTTCACATTGTCCAACAGTCATGTCATCTTCGGCCACAACTAAGTGAATTATTGTGTGCTCTGGCAGTTCAGTAAAATTTGGTTGCCAAAGGTTTTGACTTGGTCTTGAGGCAGCCATTTCGGTATCCACGACCAATGTTTCACTGCCCCAACTAAATTCTTGCACCATTTGCAGAGCACTAATGGAGTATGCTCCGCCTAAGCTGTGTCCACCAATGTAAAGATGTTCAGGCATAATGGATAAGTTGCCTAACACGTCATCAATTTCTTGGCCACGTGTATCATCTCCAATGATGATATTCAATTTGTTTAGTGCAGAATTTATCGAGTACAAACGGGGGACATGGTGGGGCCAGTCAGAAGTGCCTGCGATATTATTCGGGTCAAAATCATCACCACCGTCTGGTCTTATGTCGGTGGGGTATTGAATGTAAGCCACGACCATGCCTTTGCCGACAAGTCGTTCAATCCAATCGGTGTAAGAATCTCTCGAAGGATTGTTAAAGGCATGAAATAAAATTGCTAACGGGACTCCCTCTATGCCCGGGTTTTCGGGCAGCACAGGTATTGAAAGGTAAATTGAAAATTCGATGTCTTCTTCTGTGTCTCCTTGTATTGCTGTTACGTTTTCTGGAAGTTCATAGGGATAGATTTCAAGGACTTCTAAAAATGGCCCAGGTTCCCCCCCATAGCCAAATATTGGTTTTGCCGGTGGAGAAGGTGCCGTACCAACTAGGGCTGGTATTCCCGGCATCATCAGCCAGGCAGCAAAGAATACCGCAAATAAGTGGGAAATTGAGTAGAAATTATCTAATCCTGACTCTTTAGACTTCGGCAATTTGGGGACACCTCTAGCGATTATTGCAGAAGAGAATAGTAACACTCCATAGATTGTCGGTAATAATAGAAAAGCACCTCGAAGGTATCTTAGGTCCATTATTACAAATACTCCATAAGAGCCAATTATGAAACCAGAACAAATTATTGCGGCATAGGCAAATCCGGAATTAATGGGTTTATTTTGTTGTCTTCTAACCATTAACCACATACTAGCTGCGAGGATTAAACCGGCAAATGTGGTTACTGCGGGGACATTGTTACGCAGCACCATAGTCCATTCAAGAGTTCTAATGGCCAGTGGCCAAACCGCGTTTTCCAACGTATTACCAAGAATTAGCAGATATATCGTTTCAAATAATGCAACTATTACACCGAACAAAAACAGGAAAAACCCCAAAAGAGGTGATTTGACAAACCTGCTTATCGCAGAATCTGTTGCCTCCGCCTCGTTGTCCATGAGTTGTGTTTAGTTTTACAGTAGAAAAAAGGTTGTAAAGAAAATCAAACATTGACATTGCGTACTTCAGGTGTTTGGTCAGCGATCATAAACTCAATCAAGGCCGCCCACATCACAAATTGAATGCTCTTCTCTAGCTCTTCTTGCCCACCAACTTCGGCAATCATATTATCAAATGTATCTAGCGGTGAATGGTATGCACTGTAATCCTCATCATAAGCCCCCAAGTGGAATATTGTTTGAGCACCAAGGTCACGGAAGGTGACATGGTCTGAACGGCCAAATGTATCCTCATGAACATCCATTACCAGATTGTAATGGTCATCCCAGTGTTGGTCGCAACCGGCGCCATATTCACCTTCAATCCTCATATCCATCGGAGCGTTTAACACATCACGATGCACATAATCTAGGATGGTAGTAATTGCGACGTCTTGCACATTAGGGTCAATATCTGGTCCTGACCAAGCATGATAGGGAAATGGGTCTCCGTTGGCTTTTTTTGCCGGATAGGAAATCCCCATCATGTCCATATTTATGTAAAAGCGGAGTTCTTTGTCTTGCGGTAAGCAATAATCACAATCATTATTGGCAAACGCGTTTGAACCTCGCAATCCTTCTTCCTCACTAGACCACAAAGCCAAGAATGTGTCACATTGTACTTCAATGTCGACAAATGCCTTGGCATAAAGCATAATGGCAACAGTGCCCGCAGTATTGTCATACGCACCTTCGTATGTACCTCCTCCAGGCGGTCCTCCAGGAAGTGCTACATCCATGTGAGCGCCCATTCCTTGAACACATGAACTGTCTTTACCTCTTTTCCAAGCGATAACATTGAGGCTCTCTGGTTCCGTTATGCTGAATGTATCGGTAACTCTCATTATGTTGGTTTCATAACCAAGGCCTTCAAAATGCCCGTGGAAAAAGGAAGCAGCTCGTTCAAATGCTGGATTCGGTGACCCCATCCAACGGTTGATGTAGCCGCCACACTGCGTTGAGTCACTACAAACACTAGTTATGAAATCCATCTTTTCAAACCACTCAGCACCACTAATTATTGGAGTCCCATTGGCTAACTCCATGTCAAATGATTTACCCTTTCCATTATCTTCAACAATGGTAATTCTAACATTTTCAGCATAAGGAGTAGGTAACAATTTTCCATTCATTTGATTGCCTTCTACCATTGCATAGCCGTTAGGAATAAGCGTGTCATCAATAAATAATAACACATTATTAGGTACAGATATCGCTCGACCTTCACCAACCAAGAGGAACTCATTCCATTCTCCGGTATTTAGTATGGCATTGTTTGGCGAGGTGAAATTAATTTGAAAATCGACAATTTCTTGGTCAGTTTCTTTAGCTTGTTCGCCAAAACATCCGGATAATGTTGCAGTGAACATAATCAGAACCAAGAATACGCCCTTGACTGAAGATGTCTGCATAAACTCCCCTTTGGCAACTTGCTGATAGGCTTTATTGGTTCAAGTACACAACAATACCTGTTGTATTGTTGTTTGGTGCGGATAGCGGGAGTCGAACCCACGACATAAGGTTGGAAACCTCAGATGATAACCACTTCACCATATCCGCGATATTTCTGCCGAGAAGTATTCACTCTTTGAGTCAATCGGTTGTTTATTTACTAAAAACCAGGTGGCGGTGGCGGTATTTGTCGATTAAGGCCAAATTCAGCACGGATATTTTGTGGGGTAGAATTCTGTCTTGAGATTCTAGCCTTTAGCACACTTTCTGCGTGCTGTCGACGTTCCTTATTCCTTCGAGTATTATTGGCCTTGCCCCGCACATACAATGTCCCCATCAAAGCGAATAGTATCAAAATACCTAGAGCGGCTTGTATGACTGGTTGTTTGAGTAATTTATTGATAGTATCAGTTTGGTCGTCAATAGTATTGGTTTCCAGCCTAGAATCCTTAGCATCTAGGGTAATAGTAATGCTGTCCATGGCAACGTCAGATCCAGGCTCTTTTGCCAGTAATACCAACTGATACTGTCCTGGCTCTATGGCTTCTCCAGAAAATACCACAATCTGAGTTCCACCAGAATCAGGGGTGAATATGAGTACCTGTGTAGTTGTGTCTGCATCAATTCCCGTCATAGGTTGCCACTCAATTCTTATGGCTGCGTTGACCATCTCAGTAGTTACTGTACAAGTAAAAGTAAACCAATCACCGCCAGCAAGGTCCAAGGATATTTTTGATTTATCACTAGTCAGTTTTGCTTCACCAGCATTTCTTGCTGGATCATTTGGCCAATGATCTAATTTGTAGGCTCCAGCCGTTTGATTATCTCCCCAACCATCGCCATCAGAATCAAGCCATTGTGAAATTTCACCGGGGAAATCATCTTCAATATCTGCCCAAAAATCATTATCAGAATCTGGGCAACCATGTCTAGTTCCTTGATTGGATTTTCCAAATTCAGTAGGGCAACTATCGCCCATGGTACCATCTTGATTGTCACCAAATGAATCGCCATCAGAGTCAAACCATTGTGAATTGTCCCCAAGCCACAAATCATTGTCATCACTTGCTCCATCAGAATCTTCATCAGGACAACCGTGCCGATCTATTGTTGAAGTTCCAACAACTGTTGGACAAGCATCTGGATTAGTGCCGTTTGGATTATCTCCATAGCCATCACCGTCTTGATCCGACCATTGTGTAGAGTCGTTAGGGAAGGCATCGTCTCCTTGGGATGTTCCATCATTATCACCATCAGGGCAGCCAAACAAATCGATATTGGAATATCCTTCTTCACTAGGGCAATCATCTGCTTGGAATCCTGCTATATTATCGCCAAAACCATCGCCATCAGTGTCACTCCATTGAGTATCTTCTAACGGAAATGCATCTGCTCCATCGGTGAGGTTCCAGCCTGCATTGCCTTGTGATGGCATGGTAACATCAGAATATCCATCACCATCGGTATCTGGGCAACCTGTACGATCATTAGTAGAATTACCAGGAGTATTGATGCAATTATCTTCAAGATCGTCAAANCCATCATTGTCGCTNTCCTGAGTNCTNGTTGGGTCGTCAGGGAAGGCNTCACTTTCATTGGAAATNCCATCGCCATCATTNTCGANACACCCGTATCNATCGATAGTNGAANTNCCNGCTATACCTGGGCAAGAATCNGCCTCNATTCCAGTGGCNTTGTCNCCATANCCATCACCATCTTGGTCNAACCATTGNGTAGGNGTCGATGGTAATTCATCGATTAGATTATCCCAGCCATCTCCGTCATCGTCAAGGCATCCCATGCGGTTTCCTAGGGTAGAATTGCCAAGAACACCCGGGCAGGCATCAGGGTTCAGACCAGCGAGATTATCGCCGTAGCCATCACCATCAACATCAGACCATTGAGTTGGCTCATTTGGTTGTGCATCTTCGATATCAGCCCAACCGTCTTGATCGGTATCAAGGCACCCAAGAGTATTATTTCGCCAAGAGTCTCCCCAAACGTTTGGACAACTATCTGCTAGGTTACCGGTAGGCTCGTCTCCATAGCCATCAGAGTCAGTGTCATTCCATTGAGTGTTGTCATTAGGGAATACATCAGCACCATCATTGAATCCCCAAGCAGAATCGCTATCTGAGTATCCATCTCCATCTGAGTCTGGACAGCCTAATCTGTCCTCTGATGAGGTTCCAGCAACATTGGGACAACTATCGTCAAATGCGTCATCTACTCCGTCGCCATCAGCATCAGCCCATCGGCTGGCATCACTTGGGAAGGCGTCAGCCCCATTTGCAGCAGTCCAACTGCCATCAGGGTCAGAATATCCATCCCCATCAGAGTCTAGGCAACCGTTTCGGTCGTTAGAGGAACTACCAGTCACTCCAGGGCAGTCATCACCATCAGTGCCAAGAGGATTATCTCCAAATGTATCACCATCAGCATCGACCCATTGAGTTACATCACTAGGCCAAAGGTCAGCCCCGTTTCCTACAGTCCAACCACCATCAGGGTCAGAATANCCATCACCATCAGTATCTGGGCAACCAAATCTATCTTGTGAAGAGAATCCTTGAACACCGACACAAGAGTCTGGATTATTTCCNGCAGGATTATCACCATAACCATCATTATCAGCGTCTATCCACTGTGTGGCGTCGGTGATGAATTCATCATCAGAGTCNGCATATCCATCACTATCGGAGTCGGGGCAACCTAAGTTGCCTAATTGGGTTGAGGTGCCATGAACCGATGAGCAGGAATCTGGGTTGACACCAGATGGGTTATCGCCATAGCCATCACCATCTTGGTCAGCCCATTGAGTTGGTTCAGANGCAAATGCATCTGCACCATTGCCAGCAGCAGTCCACCCGACATCAGGGTTTGAGTATCCATCTCCGTCGGTATCCGGGCAGCCATATCGGTCTCTATCAGAGGTNCCAGTAACGCCAACGCATGAGTCGCCAAATGTTCCTAAGGTGTTGTCGCCAAATGTGTCACTATCGCCGTCAACCCATTGAGTCGCATTGCCNATAAAGGCGTCAGCGCCATCGGTTACAGTCCAAACAGGNCCATTGGNCCCTGAAGGNTCTGGGTCNGAGTAGCCATCAGAATCATCATCAGGGCAGCCAGAGCGGTCGGCACTAGAACTCCCGCTCACACTTGGGCAAGAGTCAGCTCCATTGGCAATGAACCAACCACCATCTGGATCGGAGTAGCCATCGCTATCTGAATCNCCACACCCNAAGCGGTCNAGTGTNGAAGTTCCGGGTGAAACTGGACAAGCATCGGCTTGGAATCCTACTGCGTTATCGCCAAATCCATCCCCGTCTTGGTCAGCCCACTGGGTTGGCTCAATAACAAAAGCATCAGCACCGTTTGCAGCAACAGTCCAACTTAGGTCGGGGTTTGAGTATCCATCGCCATCGGTATCAAGGCATCCTGAGCGATCGATAGTTGAATTTCCAAACACTGACGGGCAATCGTCGTCATCATCTTCAATCCCGTCGAAATCAGCGTCCAAAGTGAGGTTTACCAATGGGACATTATGGTTGATTGCTAGTGAGAAAAATTGTGGTCCAGTTGGGACANTTGTCCCATTTACATGCACCTCCCAAGTTCCTGCATCAGGAGATGAAAAATTCATCACACGTAGATTATTCAAATCATCATTTAGACTAGTCCAAACACCTGTAGGACTTTTAACGGCCAAATCTAAGTCNTTAACTAGATATGGAGTAACTCCAGGAGTGGCCTCTGGGTCGATATATGCCAAACCAATTTGCANATCATGAGGTGTAGCAGGTAGGGTAAAACTCCACCCACTATTGTCTCCGGTCGAGACCGATTCACCTTGGAAGAAACTAGTTTGAACAGCACCATACATGTTCAATAAACCATTACCTTCATGCATGTTAGGAATTGGGTATCCAGCACCAATTGTAGGGCTTGAATACTGTCCAATCATATCATGGCTTGATGCGGCAAATATCGCCTTGACCAACGAAGAAGTTGGGTTTGTAATGCCTTCATTTTCGATTAGATGTTCCAATAAAAGCGCTGTCGCTCCTGCTGCAATTGGAGTAGCCATACTAGTGCCGCCCATGTAACAATAATCAGAGTCAAACGAGCCCCAGCCACATGCGCCAGCCGAGCGAGATTTAGTCGACAATATCTGTGTCCCAGGGGCAACGAAATCAGGCTTAATTCTGCCATCTTCGGTTGGTCCTCGTCCCGAAAAATCAGCCATTCCGCTGTAGTTATCGGAATCTGCACCAAACGCTGGGCGGTAATTTTCAGATGCACCTATTGAAATGGAATTTTTTGCAGTTGCCTCATATAGCAAGGTTCCTAAAGCAACTGTGCCACCGTGTGCTCCATCGTTACCATTGGCAAACATGATAATTAATTCTTCATTGGCACGGGCTCCAAAATCAATCTCCATTGAATTGGATGAGTACAATCCGTAGGTATTACAAGGCGTTCCAGGGCCTGCAGGTCGAGCATCACAACTGCCCCAAGAGTTTGTATGTATACGGCTACCGTTCTCCACTGCAGAGTCGAAAAAATCGTTTAAATCAGCAGGTTGGCCACCGAGTCCGCCTGATTGCTCAAATGCATGGACGTGGAGTAAGGCTTCTTGAGCGATTCCGACAATTGACCCACTGCTAACAGTTCCATCACCTAGAACAGAGCCAGCAACGTGTGTTCCGTGTCCNTTGTCATCAATTGCCCCATCATCACAAGGGCCGGGATTTGTTGGTGTAGTCCACGAGCATCTCCATTGAGGTTGTGGCCATGAATAAATGTCATGAATATGGTCACTAAAATCTGGGTGCATNGTAGCGTCATTAATTCCGCTATCTAGACCTGTGTCGGCGACAGTTACAATTATTCCACTACCATCCAAACCATTCCAACTGCCGTCCAANCCTGACATCTTTAGATTATCTTGTATGTCATCTGAGTTGATTATAGTATTTCCAACAGAGTTGGCAAAGAATGATACAGGCATTTCTTCAAGCCATTCAACTTCTCCTTGTGATGCAAGCCATTTGACTCCTAACATATCGGTATNGGCTGATGCAAATCTGCCGCTATGCGAATATATTTCGATATTTTGTTGCTCAAAAACACCTTCGGGTANCTGATGTCCAGATAGAACTAAATCGATGATTACTTCACCTTTCTCAGTTAGTGATTGGGCTAAACCATGTCTAATCTTATCAACGGAGTCAAGTTCCATAATTCCCAAAACTTGCAATTCCTTTAATTTATCAATAGATACCGAGTTTAATTGGCAATTAAAGCCATTAGGTGGCATGAATGAATGGCAATCAATACCTTGTTGCGATAATTGATGCTTCCACTCGGTTGGTACTGGGAACTGGTGGGTGATNACNTATTGTCCAGACAAAGCGTCTATTCCTGTCCAGTCTATCCANTTNTCAATAGGTACAACAGATGCATCGCGATATAATAAAGTGATTTCACCGGCAGAATATTCTGAGGAAAACCAGCCGTTAGTCAATTCATAACTAGGCTCAATCGAGATTGATTTCAAATCTTCCAATTCTGNACTCGANGNGGCAAANGNTTTGGGNANATCNGTATCATTTGCTAGTGCCATTGGAGCCATTATCTGGCACAAAAAGAACAAGCAAATCATCAAAGCATTATTTGTCGAACGTCGCCCCATATATTCCCACAACCGCTGGTCCCTCATGAATGATTTGCTAATAATATCTAGACTAGATACCCTACGAGAGTTCAAAAGGTGAATGGGCAGGGCTGTAGTTATGGCAAACGAGACGTCATCTCTATCATCAGACCTAATGTCTCCTGACGCTGAGGATGAGAAGTCCCAAGTGGTTGGCCGCCAAATTTGGCGGATAGTCCCTTATGCCAAACGCTACCCAAAGCGAGTTGTGGCCGGAATTGCCTCTAACGCAATGGCTAGAGTGTTCGATTTAATGCCGTTTGTCGCAATAGGCTACGCCATTGATTACTTCACCACAGATAAGATGAGCGGGCCAGAGTTTTTGCAAGACTTTGTCACCTTTTTACCCGGAACTACAGAAGTTGGATACGGAACATTAATTTTCTTGGGTTTCTTTTTCCTAGCAATATTCCAGGGATTGTCTGAGTATTCTTGGCAGACGCTTGGCTACCGAATCCAACACGATTTGCGGATGGATGCAACTCGCTCACTAATTGCCATGGAAGCATCATATTACGATATGCGTCAAACCGGACAAATAATGTCGGTATTATCTAGTGACGTAAATCAGCTGGAGGATGTAGTTTCAGATTCTCCTACATCAATAATACGGATCGTAATCACGTTCTTTACCGCTTTTACTATTCTGATACTAATGTCATGGAAACTGGCTGCAGTATTATTTGGCCCACTAGTGTTCATTATACCGCTAGTTTACTGGTTTTCCACCAGAGTCCAGCGTAAATACCGCAAACAGCGAGAATCAACTGGGGACATTACAGCAGTGTTAGAAAATTTAATTTCAGGTATATCTGTAGTACAAGCATATAATGCCCAAGACTGGGAATCAAACAGAGTTAATCGTGAATCTGGCGTATATCGTGACCAAGCAATAGGTGCTAGTCAAGACCGAAATAGATTCGTTCCAATGATTTACGCAATTGCAGGTATTGCTTTTGGTTTGTTAGTTTCAGTTGGTGGTTCACTTGCTGGAGAAGGCGAGATTACCACTGGTGAACTCGTGACATTCCTACTAATCAGTACAAGGATGACTATGCCACTATTTATCTTTGGAATTCTAATCAACCAACTACAACGAGGCGAAGCAGCGGCACGAAGAGTATTCACTGTAGTAGACTTAGAACCACAAATATTTGACAAACCTGATGCCATTGAATTAGAAGAGGCAATCACATCAGTAGAATTCGATAATGTCTACTTCACCTACCCAAATACCTCAGTGCCAGTTCTTAGTGGTATTTCATTCAAAGCCGAAGGCGGAGATTTCCTTGGAGTAATGGGTCACACCGGCGCGGGGAAGACGACCATTCTCAAACTACTAATGCGGTACTACACCCCAACTAGCGGAAGAGTGTTAATCAACGGGAATTCGATTGATGACTATACTCTTGACTCTGTCAGGGATAAAATCGGATTTGTCAGCCAAGAACCATTCTTGTTCTATGGTAGCATCAAGGACAATGTAATTTACAATCAAACCGCTACCGATAAGGAGCTAAGACGTGCATTGGAACTTGCTGGGGCTTGGGAGTTTATTCAGGAGTTAGAAGATAACCTCGACACCATGGTTGGTGACCGAGGAGCAAAATTAAGCGGCGGACAACGTGCTAGAGTTTCACTAGCAAGAGCGTTATTGAAACAACCGTCACTACTTATTCTTGATGAAGCATCAAGTGCCCTGGATGCGGAGACTGAAAGGCGAATTCAAGAGAATTTAATTGCCAGTGGCAGCAACAGAGCAACAATAGCTGTGGCTCATCGACTCAGTACTATTCGTAACGCAGATGAGATAGTTTGCATGGTTGATGGTGCGGTTGTTGAACGAGGAAAGCACGACGATCTTGTGGCTGCTGAAGGCGTTTATGCAAGCCAATGGACCATCCAAACCGGTGATTTGGCCGGATTATAATCAAACCCTCTTTAGAATCGGTCTAAGCATTGCAGTCTTTTTAGGACGCTTTTTGACAAACTGCTTATTGCCAAGAATGATGAGTGAGGATACTAGCACAAACATCGGTATTCCTACAATTAAAGACCAAACAGCAAGGCTCAAATTGCCAATAAATATCTCTTCTAACATCTCTGCAATAACGATGATAGATACGAATATTAAGACTCTTAAAATGCCGAGGAAGGTTCTAACAATGAACCAAATTTGTTCGGTGTCATTGCCTTCATCTGGCTTGTCTAGAGCAGCCAAACGTTCAACGAAGGAAAGTCCGCTCATATTCGGGCTGCTAATTTCATCTAACTAATCAGTTACGGCTATTTTGCTGGGGAAAAACCGGTTTTGGCACAGTTTCAAACAGTACGGATACGATCATCGATTTGATTCCCAACTCCGGCTTTACCACCAGTTTGACGTATTTCTCGCCATGCCTTGATGACGCCTTGTCCATATGCCCATTGAGCAAGGAAGACAAATAAAGGCGCCAAGAACACAGTTCCAATGGAGCGGTGAGGTGAGGTGCCAATTGCTGCACCAAGCCAACATAAAGCAACATAAAACAGCATTAATCCACCAAGCCCGTGGAAAGCTAGGCGAGGTAATGTCCACTCTCCAGATACCGATAGCCAATACTCATCAGCGGCACCGCCAGCAAACAGTCCGTAGATTAGTCCGATAATTGAGAATATCACTAGGGGCGGAAAGAAACCGATGGCTGTGTGAGACCAACGTGAAATTTCTGGCCAGCGCTTATTGGCAACCATCCTAGTATAGCCGTAATTACGCATTTGCTTCATATAAGGCTTGAAAGGTACTCTGCGTCGATGTGGCATAACATTGGATGGGTCGATGAATAACTTGTGGCCTTTGCGTTGAATCTTAGCGTCTAGCACTACGTCTTCTGCTCCAATGCAACCTTCTTCAAAAAAGCCTACTTCTCTCAAGTTTGCCATCCTGTGCGCGCAATTGACGCCGGGGTTATGTGAAATTCGAACTAATTCGCCTTTTGGTTGAGCACCATATCTTGTCCCTGCAGTCATGAACTTTGTACAGAAAGCAACGTCAGCACATTTTGCGCCAAATGAATCATCATCTGGGGCAAAGTTTGGCCCGCCTACAGCACCAACTTCAGGATCCTTGAACCAGCGAATCAACTTTTCAACCCAATCAAGCGGGGGGATAGTGTCATCATCGGTAAACAACACCAAATCATGGTCCATTTGATTCAAGGCGAAATTGCACGCATCAGCACGATTATTAGAGGAATCTTCAATCCAAGTCGCCCCATATTTTTCACATATTTCCTTGGTGTTGTCTTTGGATTTTGAATCGGAAATTATTACTTCAAAGTGTGGATAGGTTTGCTTGGACAAGCGCTCTAGGACAATGCTTAATTCATCAGCATTATTGATGGTAGGGATTAGTATAGCGGCCTTGTAAGCCTCGCCATCTTCTTTCAGTAAGGGTTCAACAATATCGCCCATGCTATGCCGAGAAATTCCTCAGTTAAGAATTCAAGGTATTATTTGAGTTTCAACCAAACTAGAACTTCACATTATTATTGTGATGTCATTAATTGGGATACATAGTGACATTCGGTATGGTAAGTTCATAAGCCGTCGAAAATCCATGGATATTTAGAGAGGGGTGCATCTCATGTTGAACGTCACAGCCCGGTTAGACCTGATGAGCAAGATTTTGGATACGTTAAAAGCAGTGGTTGAGGACGCTAAATTCGATTTTAAAGAAAACAGCCTTCACATACGTGTTGTTGACCATTCACATGTTGCAATGATACAGATGGACATAGATTCAGCAGCATTTGACACATGGGAACTTGATGAATCATCGGTTGCTTTTGAGCTTGATGTCATTAGGGATATTGTTGGCATAGGTAATCCAGACGAGATGTTGAACCTAAAAACCGATGCGGGCTCTGGGATGCTACATGCTAAATTGGGTAACGTGGAAGGAGAAATACGCACTATTGACCCTTCAACAATCACCGTTCCTTCACTTCCCCCATTAAAACCACAATGCAAGGTTCATTTGAGTGGTAAGGACTTCATTAGAATTCTTAGAGCAGCAAGACTTGGTGGCGATATGATGACTTTAGCCATAAAAGACAATGAGTTTAGAGTGACTGCTAGCGATCCTAACAAGAATATTCAGGTATTTTTCGATAAGGACGATCTACAATTATTAGAATTTGACCAACCAGCTCACAGCCAATATTCTCTTGGTTACTTGATTCCTCTAAACAAAGTAGTTGGAGATGTTGATACTCTAGAACTTGGCTTTGGAGAAAACTATCCTCTATCGATAAACTTCACATTCTACAACGGTGCAGTTGAAGTGCAATATTTCCTTGCTCCAAGAGTCGAAGGCGATATTTGATTAGTATTCTCGCCAGCCGTGACCACAGGCTTTGCAAGTAAGCATTCGTGTTTCAGGTTCATCACTAGACCTTGTTTGCTCTAGGTAGGCATACACCTCAGTAGAATCACAAGATTTCCCGTCTATTCGCTTGGAACACATATAGGTGTCCTTGGTTAGGATTCCTTGCATCTTATCTGAATCTTTAATCACTTCATATTCACGTTTCTTTGATTTGGTCTCAGATTTGACGTTTGATAGGTCTACGTCCTCACCATCTGCGCCTTTAATGATTAACTTTGCCGGGCCTACATAGCCGCATTTGTAGTTCGTACAACTTATGTCTCCACTAGGGCTAGGGAATGACAGCGTTCCACATTTCGGGCAAAACATAGGCAATCCTAAAGAACCAATTACATTAATGTATGCAAACTACTCTAATCTTAACTATTATTTACTGCTCTAGGGAAAATCACGATTAGTCAACTTTCATCAAAATTTTAGGCAAGCGTGAAAACCCCCAGCATTATCCCTCAACCATGTGGCTTTGGTATGACTGGCAGGCAGCGGCTGTGGCAGACGATGAAGGAATCATTCACGACCAAGCAGTTTGGGACGGTTTTTTTGACCAAAGAGCCTTAATCGAGCGATTGGACTGTATTGCCAACAATGCTCTTACGCCAGAAGCAAAAACGTTACACGAGCGATTTCCTGACGCTAAACCATTGATTCATGGTGACGGACAATTACCAAATGCAGATTGGCCACTACCTTCTGGTGAAGCTTTAGAGGCCGTTGACAAGGCTGCGGCAGAGATGACCCGACAAGGCGTGGCAAGAGCTGCGGGCGACCCAGATAGAAGACTAGAGCATTTACTTAGAGCCAGTGATGAAATGCGTTCTACTTACCTTACCATGGAAGCAAGACTTGTCGAATGGGTTGGTTTGTTTTTACCCGAGGTACGATTTGGTAAAGACCGCACAAGTTTGCCAAAGAGAGTTGGCGAGTCAGATTCCTTAGAGATGCTTGCTAAACATCTTGAGGTAATAATGCCTGATGAGGGCCCGTCTAAATCGGAATGGAAGTCACTACGTGAATGGGGTGAATCAACTGGCACTTTCAAAGGTAAACTAGATCGGCTAGAAAATGCGATTAGAGAACTAACCGAACAACATCTGCCATCCTTGTCAATAATGCTCGGTCCGCTACTGGCTGCTAGATTATGTGTTGAGGCTCATGGAAGAATGCGTCTAGCCCGTCTGCCTGCAGGTACTGTTCAAGTATTGGGGGCAGAAAAAGCCTTTTTCCATCATCTAAAAACCGGCGCAGACCCACCTAAACACGGTCATATCTTCATGCATCCATGGATTTCTCGTTCACCTCGCTGGGTAAGAGGGAAAATCGCCCGTACTATGGCAGCAAAGGCTAGTATAGCCGCTAAGATTGATGCCTTTGAAGGCACACCTTGGACTCAAGACGATGTTGATTTAATGGATAACAGAGTCGAAGAAATAAAGGCAGCACATCCAAAACCGCCCCGACGAAATAGGTAGGTGTTAGTTTGGGCAACAAAGGTAGACGCTACGATATGCTCTCATGGGCTATTCGCCTTGAAGGCAGAGCACTATGGACGGAAAATGCTGATCCTGGGACTGCCACATACGGGGAATCACTACGGCGCTTTGGCGGTATTGAATTTAGAAGATGGGATCCCAGCAGGTCCAAATTAGGCGCTGGGATAATGCGCACCCGAAGAGATAAATCACTACTTTTGCCAAAAGAAGGCTCAACGGTGCTGTACTTAGGTGCAGGTCATGGGACTTCAATCAGTCATTTACACGACCATTTGTGTGGAGAAGATAACGACCTTGGTGGCAGAATAATTGCGGTTGATTTAGCGCCAAGATGTTTGCGAGATTTACTGCATTTGGCTAAAACAAGACCAGGTTTAGTACCTGTTCTTGGTGATGCTAGAAAGCATTCTGCTTGGGGCGTATTACTGCCAAGGAAGGTAGACTGGCTGTTTCAAGATGTTGCACAGTCTGGGCAAGTGGAAATTTTTATTGATGCCAGTCGTCGTTTTCTCAGCGTTGACGGAACCGGGCTTCTATCTCTAAAAGCGGCTAGTGAAAGATGGACTGGCGAGGGTGAAGATGCCTTATTTGCTAAAGTAGAGATGCAGCTATCTAAGTCAGGCTTTGTAGTAGAAGAGTGCATAGAATTGACCGGTTATGAAGACAACCATGTTCTTTTTGTGACTCGTCGTGTTGAGTAGGTCATGCCCGAGCTGCCAGAGGTCGAAACTGTCCGTACTGGGCTAGAAAAAGCATGGCTTGGCAGAACGATTACCAAAGTAATTCTGCGTCGTCCAAATCTACGTTATCCGTTTCCCGAAGACTTTGAAAATCGACTAGTTGGTCAGAAAATAACTGCAATAAGGCGTCGTGCCAAGTATTTGTTAATCGATACTGATGGTGATTTAGTCTTTCTTTCTCACCTGGGGATGTCGGGTAAATACACCATCTTTGATGCGCAAAAAGTAAGTCAATACGATCTTAACATTCCAGATAGTAAGTCAGCATTTGGTGCGATGTCTGGTTTTGATGGCCGCCACGATCACATGGAGATTCGTTTTGATGATGGCTCTGTTTCAGTCTATACTGACCCACGACGGTTTGGCATCGTTAAATTGTTTCATCGGGCAGAACAGGAAATACAACCTTTGCTTTCGGTTCTAGGGCCTGAGCCATTTGATGATTGGAATGCCCAAATTGCTGCAAACCGTTGCCGAGGTAAACGCTCACCAATCAAAACCACATTACTAGATCAACGCTTTGTGGTTGGAGTTGGTAATATCTATGCTTGTGAGGCGCTACATACTGCTGGAATTGCCCCAACTAAACTAGCTGCTCAATTGGTAACCAAGGCTGGTAAACCAACCAAAGCGTTGGTGAAGTTAGTTGATGAAGTAAAAATGGTGCTCACTAGAGCTATCGCTGCTGGAGGTTCAACGCTGAATGACTTTGCTGACGTAGAGGGTAATCTTGGTTACTTCTCGCATCATTTCACCATTTATGGGCGTGAGGATGAGCCTTGTTTGAAAGAGGGCTGTGGTGGCGTAGTAGAGCGAATAGTTCAATCCAATCGCTCAACTTTTTATTGCCCTCGCTGCCAAAAGTGATTACAGCATTGAGTAAGATACCGTGGCAGCGAAGAACCACAATGCTACAGCAGTTATTCGGTAAATCAATTTTCCACGTATCCTTAACCAATCTACAGCACCAGTTCCAGTAAGGGCTAATGCGACAATAAGGTACCAACCCATGTCAATGCTCATACCAAGTAAACCAATTGCTAACTTAGTTCCCATACCCATGCCAGGCTCCAATACTTGCGCTAAGATGGCTACCAAAAATAAGGCGATTTTTGGATTGAAAAAGGCGATAGCAAAGCCTTCCATGAATCCTTGTCGTTTGACTTTAATATCCTCAACCTGACTACTTTCATCGAGATTAACCTCATCATTCCACATTAGGTAGCCGTACCAGATAAGTAGACCAACACCAATTAATTGTAGAATAAGAAAAACATCAGGGGCATTTTCCAGCAGCACAATCAGGCCAAATACGGCACTGCCAGCGTATATTCCAAAGCCAATACCGTGGCCAATGGCACAAGCAACACCTTGCTTTCTTCCACCAATGATGGTATTTCTAATCACTACCATGACGCTTGGACCAGGTGAAATGGCTCCTAGGAAAAAGAAGGTGCCTGCGGCAAATATTGCTTCCCAAGCTAAAGCCTCCATGTGGCGTGGACGAGGGTTATTGAATCAAGACTTCCGGTTAGAATGCATAGAGCATGAAGGTTCCTCGGCCTTCTTGTAGGCGTTGAGCCGTCTCTAAAGACGCACGCATTATGTCGTTACGAATATCGATTTGACTTCTTACTCGATTTAGCGCCCTCGCAAAAGTTTCCTTTGGAGGTGCTTTTACAGCAGGTTTGTTGGGTTGTTTCTCCATGAACTGTCTATCTAAGTCCAACATAATAAAGGTATGGATTCTAGTAGCAAACAAAGATTAAACGCCGAAATCCGGTAAATAGTTTGCAAAAATGTTGTTTTTGACCTATTTGGCCAGTTTTCTTGTTGATTTGTTTTGTACATGATTCTGCATCATTGAGGGATAACTACGGTTTTGGCAGTGATAGAAGGTAAAGGAATGTGGTCCGGGTAATTGTGGACGTGCCCGATTTTGTTCTGTGCCAGGGCCTAGCCGAATGATTTGGCCTTCATGTTGCCATTGATGTCGAGTAATTAGAGGATTAGAACTTGATTTGGCCCGTTTAGCAATGCGGCGCCAAGTGAATGGTCGCCGTTTTTCTGCTTGCTTGTAGCCCTGTATCGAAGGAATGAGTTGACCGATTTTGTTGATATCTTTGCGTGCTTTATCTTCTGCCAAAATATCATTTCTTGATCGTTCTTGTAATACCTTAAGCCCAAAACTATCAGCAATATGAGATTCTTGCGGTTTTCAGGTAAGCGCCATTTCTTTGCCCTTTGACGAATTTTCTTAAGATACTTAGCTGGCTTAGATTT
>PBTA01000001.1 GCA_002726395.1 Methanobacteriota archaeon
GCAGCAGCAGAACCCGGAGCGTAAAATGCTGAACCACGTTCTAGTAATTTGACGATTTCTCCTCCACCAGACGCTGTTCTTTGACATATTGCATCAATAGTAGCCTCGTCTAATAAATGAGTAATTGCTATACCACCAACTGTTGTAAATCTCGGCAATGGCACCATAGTATCACCGTGACCACCCAAAACCATTGCTTGGACATCTTCTTCAGAACATCCAACAGCATCAGCGACAAAGTGAGTCATCCTTGCGCTATCTAATACCCCTGCTTGCCCACATACTCGGTTTGCTGGGAAACCAGTTACTTTTTGCATGTGATAAGTCATCAAATCTAGTGGGTTAGTAACCATGATAATGATACTATTTGGAGCATGTTGCTTGATGCCTTCTCCAACTTGTTTTACTATACTTGCATTCTTGGCGATTAAATCTTCTCTAGTCATGCCTGGTTGCCTAGGAAATCCAGAGGTGACTACAACAACATCAGCCCCTGCAATATCTTCATAATTTGACGTGCCAATAAGCCACCCGTCGTAATTTAGGACTTGTCCGTTTTGTGACATATCCAGCGCTTTACCTTTGGCAAATCCCTCGTATATATCTAAAAGAACAATGTCTCCTAATTTTTTTTGTGCTAGCACAAATGCACATGTTGCGCCAACATTTCCTGCTCCAATTACTGCAATTTTTTTCCGTGAGTTTGCCAATTTTAACACCTTATGATTGCCGCCAAGTAAAGGCGTAAAATAAGTTAGTTGGTCTTTAGCCCAAACTGTATAATTAGACATTCTAAGCGTCTTATCTAAAAGCCTCCTTTGATTGGGGTAAAACAACCCCAGTTGACAAGACTGGAATTGGTGGTCAAAATGAGACTAGGTGTGCCAAAAGAACCTGATAATGAAACCCGTGTTGCGATAGTACCTTCAAGCATGAAAAAACTGACAAAAGCCGGTTTTGAGGTTTACGTTGAACAAGGTGCTGGTGTTAGAGCAAATTATAATGATAGCCAGTATGAAGATGCTGGAGCAAAGATTGTATCGAGAAAAGAGGCTTTATCATGCCAAAATATAATTTGCATAAACTTTCCAGGAACTGATGGTATTACAGAAAAGTCCAATGTTGCTTGCGTAGCCGATCCGTTTAGAAATCCCGAAGATGTCAAACAATGCCTAAGTGCTAATATTACTTTAATGTCAATGGATATGATTCCGCGAAGATTATCACGAGCTCAATCTATGGACGTAAATTCTAGTCAAGACAATCTAGCAGGTTACAAGGCTGTTTTATTAGGTGCATCCAATGTACCAAAAGGAATCCCAATGATGACTACATCGGCTGGTACAGTTAGACCAGCAAAAGTTGTGGTAATGGGTAGTGGCGTTGCTGGATTACAAGCCATTGCGACCGCTAAAAGGTTAGGTGCAGTAGTTTACGCTTCTGATGTAAGAAAATCTGCCGCTGAGCAAATAGAATCTGTCGGTGGTAGATTTATCGAGGTTGATGGAATGGATGACTTTGAAGATGAGTCAGGATACGCCAAGCCATTGACTCCTGAATTTATTCAGAAAGTTAACGAAACAGTGTGCGGAGTTGCCAAAGACGCCGACATCATCATTACTACTGCTAGAATATTTGGAAGACCAGCCCCGATTACCGTGCCCAGCGACGCAGTAAAGACATTCAAATCTGGAGCTGTTATAGTTGACATGAATGCCGATGTTGGCGGGAATTGCCAAGATACAAAGGTCGGGGAAATTCACGTTACCGAAAATGGTGTAATAATTGTTGGAACATCCAACCTTCCAGGTACTATTGCAAATACAGCAAGTATGCTTTATTCAAATAATTTAACGACATTTATTACTTCCTTAGCCAAAGAAGGAGAAATCGTCCTTGCGGATGACGATGACATATTATTTGGTGCACCTGAAGGATCTGACTTTTACGTCAACGGAATGGGTGGAGTGCTAATTTGTATGAATGGAGAAATGCATCAAAAGCAAACAAGACTAATGGGGGTATTAGAATGACACCAGAATTACTAATTGGAAGCATAACGCTATTTGTACTGTCAATATTCTTAGGTTTCGAACTAATCACCAAAGTTCCCGCAACATTACATACCCCGCTAATGAGTGGCGCTAATGCAATTTCTGGAATCAGTATCGTAGGTGCTTTACTTGGGGCAAATGTCGCCTATGATGGTGGCAACACAGATTTATCAGGTATTTTGGCATTTATCGCTGTAGTTCTTGCTATGATTAACGTAGTTGGCGGTTTTGCTGTTACTAATAGAATGCTGAATATGATTGCTGGCAAGAAAAATCGAGGTGCTTGAAATGGAATTCAATGAATGGATAGACATCGGATATCTAATCGCTGCAGCACTCTTCATTTTTGGGCTTAAGAAATTAGGCCATCCAAGAACAGCACCAAGAGGCAATCAGCTTGGAGCATTAGGTATGCTAGTTGCAGTATTAACTACAATATTAGACATGGAATTAGCAGACGACCCAGCAAACTGGACATTAATTATTGCCGGATTAGTAATTGGCTCGTTAATTGGCTACTGGATGGCTGTAAAAGTCGAGATGACTGGTATGCCAGAGCTTGTTGCTTTGTTCAACGGATTTGGCGGCGCAGCATCAGCACTAGTGGCATTGTCTGAGTCATGGAGGTACATAGAAGGAGCAAACCTTCCAAGTGGACTGGAACTAACAGTAACTATTGTCGCTGCAGGATTATCAGCATTGGTTGGCTGGATGACTCTGACTGGTTCCCTCTTGGCTATGTTCAAATTAAAAGGCGGCATAGAGGTATTTGGGAAATGGATTAAGACTCCAACATGGGGTCCAAGTTGGTTGAATATTGTCAAAGTTCTTCTAATCATAAGTGCATTTGGTCTAATCTTCTACAATATTGACAATCCTACTGACAAGAACATCATCTTCGCACTGATTGCAGTTTCTTCGATACTAGGAATTTTACTCGTATTACCAATTGGTGGAGCAGATATGCCAGTGGTAGTTTCTCTGCTCAATTCATTGTCAGGAATTGCAGCCGCATTTACCGGCTTCATTATCGGGAATTCAGTATTGATAGTTGCTGGTTCTCTGGTTGGTGCATCAGGACTAATTCTCACCTTCATAATGTGTAAGGCAATGAATAGAACATTGCCCGACGTATTATTCAAATCGTTTGGTGGAGGTGGCGAAAAAGCTTCTCTAACTAGAACTAAAGTTGGTTCCGATGCAGATGAAGTTGCCATGATGTTAGACGGTGCCCAAAAAGTGATTATTGTCCCAGGCTACGGCATGGCGGTATCTCAATGTCAACACCAAGTCAAGGAATTTGCTGATCTAATCTCTGAAAAGTATGATACTGAAGTCAGTTATGCAATTCACCCGGTTGCAGGCAGGATGCCAGGCCATATGAATGTCCTATTAGCCGAAGCAAATGTTCCATATGAACAATTGATTGAAATGGATGAGATTAATTCTGAATTCCCAGATTGCGATGTAGCATTAGTAATTGGCGCAAACGATACCACAAATCCTGCTGCAAGAACAGGTGAAGGACCACTTGCAGGTATGCCAATTATTGATGCTGACCAGGCAAGAACTGTAGTTATCATCAAGAGGTCTTTGTCAGTAGGCTATGCTGGGGTTGACAATGATCTCTTTTACATGGATAAAACAATGATGATGTTTGGCGATGGAAAGAAAATGATGACAGCTTTGAATAACGCAGTTAAAGAATCATGATGATTGTTTTTGGATTTGATTTAAGGCAATGTTCAAAGGTATGCAATTTTTCCAAAAAGTGGGTGAGAGGGTGATTAGGCTAAAACCAAGAACTGTGATTGCCATTTTGGCACTATTACTTATTGCTCCTGTTGTCGCTAATCCTAACGGCCCACCATGGTTAAATGGTGGTGACAGAGTTGTTGAAACAGGTTGTACATGTCACGGTGATGGTGCACCATCAACCGAAGTAGTGGTATCCATTTCTGGAGTTCCAAGATCATATTCCTTGGGAGCGACTTATGATTTTACCATCAGTTTGCAGCACGCAAGTAATGAGGATGGCGGCTACATGCTATGGGATTACAATAGCGGAACGTTAACGCCTGGTGAAGGGAGTAAGACTGTTGATGATGAACCAGGAGCACTATCACAATCTGAAGTCGGTAATAATTGGGCAGTTAGTTGGACTGCTCCTACCGAGGATGTAGGAAGTGTCGCATTTCAGTTAGTTGGTAATGCGGTGAATGGAAATGGTCAATTTGACGGCGGAGATTTGTGGAATATACTATCATTCTCTATTAGCGCCCCTGATTCCACTTACGAAGATGACGAGGCTAACCGTGAACTTAGAACAATAAGCGTTGGAGATTATGATTCATTATTTGTCGCAGTAGAGGACCCTGCTGCCTTAGAGGCTGAGCGACAAGAAGGTATTGCGGAGGATTTTTTCAACAATGGAAATTTGTTTTATTGGACTACTTTGGCAATAATTATCCTAGGTGCAGTTGTACAGGGTGAATTTTACGAACGTAAATTCGGCGGAGGGCCGCCACACTTAGACATGAGTCTAGCCGTTCCTCAAGGCGTTAGAAGAGGGGTTTTGAGTATTGTTACAATCTTGTTATTTGCTTGGGCGTTAGACTCATCACAAGCATGGGGATTAATCATGATAACAGGTATGCTGATGCTATGGGCTATTTTTGGCGTATATCGAACAGTAGTTCAGGCAAGAGCTCCAAAACAATATACAGATTTAATTTGAAGGTGATGTTCTGACAATCCATTTGGGTACAGACTCAAATATTCGTCTCCAATCTCACACCGAAGAATTATTTGCTCGTACTGGATTACTTATTTTTGCCTGGATAATAGTATCAATTCCTTGGCTAATGAATATTGATTCTGTGTTGGAATTTTTGATAATCAAATTAGATCCTTGTGAAGTTGAATGTTTGAATCTATACCAACCTGAGAAATGGTCGGAATTGAGATGGCTTGCTTCTGCAATACTAGGATTTGCCACAATATTGCCATTAATGAGCCAACAATTTTGGTCATTTGCTAAACCTGGTTTGACTAATAGTGAGCAGAAGTTGTTCAGAATCACCATAATTTCAGCCCCACTAATATTCCTTGTAACATCATACTTGACATTATTCATTGCTTTACCAAATCTATTTTCTCTTGGACATTCAATACAATCTGATTATGGGTTCGTAGCTAAATATGACGTCATAAATTTAATCAGTTTTTCCACCGCAATAATATGGATGGAAATAATTGTAGTGTTTGCAACATCAGTAATGATTGCCTCTGGTTTAAGTGGAAATATGGATTCAAGTAACGCCAATTGGTGGCGTATTAGAGTTTATGGAATTGTCATAATGTTGACTCTGCTATCGTTTTATGAAAGAACCACAAATGGACTCTTGATTGGTTTGTCGAGCGTTTTATTGATTGAATTATTGTCAAGACCTTGGACTACTAAAGTCCCAAGATATCAGGTTGGAATGGAAGAAAAATTTGATTCACATGGTGAGATTGTGACTTATTTGCACGTTATTTGTGGGTGCAAAGGCCAACAGGAATCAACGCTAAATTGTCCACATACAATAATAGAAAATGTATGTAGTCAACAAAATAAGCAGGATGATTTGCTGAGGATTTTGATGTTTAATCAGCCAGACAACATCCTGTTATATGAATGTGAAAACCAACAGTTTGTCAATACTTTTCAATCGCTGATCTCATCGACTAAATGTAAAATAATTACCAAATAACCTAACATCACTCCCAAGATTTGATACCATACTGACTCTTGCTATGGTTGATGAAAGGCAAATGGTTGGGTATACCACTAATCATTTTACTACTTAGTGCATCACTCATTTCATTTTTGAACCAAGAGCAGGTTGAAGATTGGCTACAAAGCAATTCAATTACTATAAATCAAGATCAAATAGAGACGTTAACTATTCAGGAAAATGAAAATTGGCCAGTAATAATAGTTAACTTTCAAGACCAAGTTATGGACTCTAATTCCGCTTTAACCCAAACTGAACAATTATTAATTCCTCACTCAAAGAATTACTTTACCGAATTATCAAATAATTTTGTCAACTTGTCTATTGACATACACCCAACGGTATTTACTGCTAATGGGGTTCTAGCTGATTATGGCGCTGATAATGGTGTGGAAAGAGATTCTTCAATCAGCGGCACTCACTTGCCCACAAACTTGGCTAGTGAGGTAATAAATTCCAAAAAGAATGGATTAGATTGGAGTAAATATGATTTAAACTCAGATGGGTATGTTGACAGATTACTGATATTACATACAAGCGTGGGTCAAGAAGTTGGAGGTAACTCTGACCGAATCTGGAGCCATTTTACCACTCTAGACGAAACTATAGAACTTGGTGATGGATTAAAGATTGGACATTATACTATGGCAGGGTTAGGTTCAGGGTCTGCGGGATTTGGTACAGCAATGCATGAAATGTTGCACCAAATGGGTGCCTATGATTTGTATCCATCACATGGAGAACAAACTTCACGGTGGAAAGGCGTTGGTGATTGGGGCATAATGGCTAGTGGCAATTGGAATGGCGGAGGTAGCACCCCTGCCCTACCAATGTCATCGACTATGGAAACAATTGGATTGAATAATTATCAAACCGTGGAAATATCTTGGACCCAAAGTGATGGTTTTTGCCAAGGACCAGAATTAATTTTTGATATTAGTCAGAATTCATATACAAACTATAAGATTGTAATCAATGAAAATGAAAATGTTTGGATTGAATACCGTGGGAATAATAATTATGATGACATTCTACCTAGTGATGGAATCTTAGTGTCATATCAAGATAATTCGGTAGATGGTTTTGACGATAACGAATTAAATGTTGACAACCAGAGACCTTATCTAAAAATAATCGAAGCAGACGGTAATCAAGATTTATTGCAAGGTATGAATGAAGGTGATGCTGGCGATGTTTTTACTAACGGCACTACATTTGGTAGTAAAGGGATAGAAATTCGTAACCATGATGGTTTCTTGGTCGACTGGTACGCAGAAGTATCAATAGGAATTCAACCGGTGATACAAATAAAATCAGACTTTTGTGAGTCTAACCTAATAGGAGATTTACCTGACCACTCTGTCACAATGCTGGTGAATGAATCTATTGAAATGACCCTCTTATCGACAATTGATTGCCAAATAAACAATCAATTACAATCGACAGATGGGCGTTTAATTGCCATCTCTAGTAACGAACTGTATGCTGGAACTGAGAAGAAATTATCAATAACATTTAACACCGTAAGTAGCCCTAACACTTTGACCAAACTTACCGGCAAATTAGTGTGTGGAGAGGAATTTTTAGATGTCAAAACCCAAATTTTGACATTATCCAGAATACCATTCAGTGGGGAATACAAATCAAAAATACCTGCTAATACTAATTCAGCAATATTAATTCCAATTACATCGATAGGCCAAGGTAACCAAACTTTCGAGGTACATATTGATGGAGCATTAACAAGAATTGCACAGTCAGCTAATACCGTAACTTTGAGCGGAAATGACGATGTATTGTCAATTGAAATAAAACCTAATGACCTACTAACCAACAATATGCTAATTAATGGAAATGTCGAAATTATCGATGGTGCAGGAAATACGTGGGTGATAGAAATACAATTAACAGCAGAAAGTGAGGGATTAACATCAATAAATGATTTTATAGGCCCGGGCCAAATGATTAGTCTAGCATTATTATTTGCTGCATTGTGGATATTTCTAACCATGCGGGAATCTGCATCAAAGTCTAATAAATCAGATGATTTTGAGGAGATTAAGCCTATATCAACTACTCAAGAAATTCCCTTAGACGCATGGGGAAGACCGTTAGACGATTAGCTTCTACCGGGAAGCCAACGCTTGATATTCATGAATTTCCAGTCTTCATTTTGTGGAATTGCACAGATCCATTTTTTGTGAACTCCTTCTGCAAGTCTAACAGATAAACAAATACCCTCCCATGATGAAGGCGCATCATTCAGTGGTTGGAGTAACCATGGAGCATGGGACTTACCAACTTCATCATCATATACGCGCCACTTACATCCGTATTTGAAACCCGGCCGGAGAATACATCCAGAATTAGCTAATTTGTTGAATAATGAATTTTCTAAGTTAGTACCCGATATATGTGATTCAACCCAATCAATTTCCTCAATTCTAAGATTTATTCCTGATAAATGTTCTATACCAAATGATGGTAAAGGCCAGTCTTTAGCCTCACTTAAAAAAACACCAGAAGAAGATTTAGTTCTGTTAAATAACGATTTTTCAACATATGAAATTTCTTGCTCACTCAGTTGGTTCCAAGTTTTTTGGTTACCTAAAAGTTGGTCATAACTTATTTGATACATTGTGATATCCATCTCATCATCAATGACAAAAACTTCCGCTATACAACCAGATTCTTCAACACCAGCAACCCACTCGTTTAATGAATCCCAATCTACATCATGGAACGACCAAAACCAACGAATTTGGGAAACTGGATTTGTCGAGAAATGTGATTTGTTTCTTGGCCATTTAACCGCAAAGGTGCCTTCACAATAATCATGTTTAGTGAAATTGGTAATTGGAATTATAATTTCGCCGCCCGAACGAGCAACGTCAAATATTACTGATTTAGCAATAAAATCTGAATCATAATTAAGCCTATTTTTCACCCAATCATTGGTAACTGGAATATGTCGATTCCAATGGCAAAATAATACTTCGATTGGATCTAGCGCAATTCCTTCATCTACTGTAACGCCAATACCACTCTTTTGGTTGAGCCTGGCCCCTAGGGGATTAGGTAAAAACCATCGTGAACCCATCTCTTGGGGCATAGGATGAGGACTTGATGGAGATTGATCGTCATCAGATACCAAACCAATTGGACGTTTTGTTCTAACCCGGGGATTGAACTTCCGAGATTGACGGGCCATAATACCCGGTCAATGGACTGGCATATTATACAAACGGAGTACCGCTGGTACTATTTGCTTGTTGATACAAGGCCTACACGGTGAGGAAGTGGTTGATGGTTTTCTCGGCTCTCTCACAACAGAACAACGAATGCTCATTCACTTGTTTGACAATATATTACCAAGCAATCAATGGGAAGCACCTGTAGCGCTTACACAAGCAGGAATATCTGCTGCAGTACACGTGCAAAGAAAACACGTCCCCAGAACATTAAAACGACTAGAGAAGACTAATGAAATTGAGGTCACTAATCGGCATGTTCCTGGAGGAAAGCAGCGAAGAAAGGTATATTCATTAACGACTCAAGGAAAAATTAGGGCTAAATTAGTTGTTGAGAATGTTCTCTCTGTAATTATTGACTACAATGGTGACCCAACTTCAATTGGTGATATATCCAAGAATAATCGTCGAATTCTAGAAATTCTTGCACATATTGATAGTAATCTGGGATATCATAATGATCCAGTAATAACTTCAATCGCTAAGCCTTCTGGGACAGCATCTCTAGATGCCCAGAGTAGTGAAGAATTGATGAAAAGAATGTTTGCTAGGGCATGGGAAGATGGTAAGATTACTAATGATGAGCATCAATTAATAACTGAGGTAGTAGATTTCTTGGGAATGCACCCTGAGAGAGTTAGAAGATTATCCGAGGATGCAAGAACTGCAATTGATATCCCGCCACCTGAGGATATTTACCTTGAGATGTTGAGACAAGCCCTAGTGGATGACCAAATTATTGAGGAGGAAGTTGCTTTGTTAGATACCTTTAGAGTTGCTTTTGGGATCAATGAGGAAATGCATGCAAAGTTACTCCAACAAGCAGTACTTGACCCATTATATCCGGAACATATCCTAACCTACTATTCCGCTTTAGAAACTGCCATGGATGATGGTATTATCACTGGTGACGAAAATGCCATGCTAAAAACATTAAGGGTTTCATTAGATATCTCAGAAGGTGAACATGCCAATTTACTAGCCAAAATTCGCGACAGCATAAAGTGAAGATAGAATTTGCGTTACATTGAGGGGACAACTATGGGAATGACCGACACAGAACATGAACAACATGACAAGTTAAACTCAATAATCTATAAATTAAATGAAGAGAATTCAGGCAACATAGTACTCATTGGTGACATCATGCTTGATTGTTACATTCACGGCTATGCTAATAATTTAAACTCGAGAGCACCAGTTCCTGTGTTGCGTGAAACCCATCGAGAAGAAGATGTCGGAGCTGCTGCCCACGTAGCACGTGGTCTAGAATCAATGGGTTACCATGGTAAAATATTCGGCATTGTTGGTGATGATAAGGCAGGTTCAAAAATTATCCAGTATCTTGAGGATGAGCATGTTGAAACCAGCGGCATTGCTATTATTGAAGGTCGAACTACCACAGTTAAAACTAGGATGCTAGCAAGTAGGGAGAGTCTAATTCAAGGAGAGCAACTACTCTTAAGATGGGACGTTGAAGGTGATGAAGCGATTCCAGAACCTGCTCTTGAAGCAATATATGACCAAGCAATTGCCAACTTATCAGACGTAAATTGTGTAATACTCTCAGATTATGGCCAGGGTGTAATATATGACCAAGGCGTTGAGAGAATAACTAAACACGCAAAAGACAACAGTATACCAATAATTGCTGATCCGAAATTAACTGGTCTACATAGAACTCATGAAGTCGATTGGATTATATTTCAATCAAGAGGTTTTGATTTAATGAAACGTAGGATAGGGGAATCAGATGATAGATTAGCTGCTGAGTCTTTGATTAAATCATATGGCTGGAAACATTTAGTGGTTCTCGCAGGAGAAAATGGTGTCACAATTTTTTCCAAAGATCAAGAAACTGTTCACGCTCCGTGTACATTATCGCAATTACGGCAGATAATTGGATTGATTGATGCTGCTGTAGTAGCGATTGCTGTATCAATTTCTAGTGGTTTTGATGTATCTGATACTGCGCTGTTGACAAATGCTGCTTGTGAATGTATTCTAGGTGCTGAAGCGACAGATTCTTTTTCTTTGAGCAAAGAAGATTTAATTCATCGTGTCGATGAAATTGCCTGGAATCTGCAAGTTTCCAAACGCTGAGGGTCAATATGAGTTTTTGGACTCGAGAAACTACAGCAGACATTGGTCTGCGAGTATTCTCCAATAATTTGTCTAATCTATTCAAAGAAACTGCCATTGGTATGCAAAGTCTATTAATTTCTACCCAAGAAAGTCTATTATTAAACCAGAAAATTCGTCATACATCACAATGGAATGTAACATTTAACATTACCAGTGAATTAGATTATGAGTCTTTAATGATAATTTGGTTGGAAGAAGTACTTTACCGACTAGAGGTTCATGGAGAGTTTTTGGTAGATGCTCAATGTATGATTGAAGTCAATGAACAAGAAATGTTTTGCCAATCTCAAGTTTCTTGGGTAAAATCATCTGAAATAAATAAAGAATTAGAAATAAAAGCAGTAACATCACATGAATTTTTGATTCAAGAACTCAAACTAGGACAAAGTATTGTTGGCAATGAACTGGACATTCCAGAAATGGTTGGCCCAGGGTGGATTTGCGACGTAATATTTGACATCTAAGTGGGAATTCCTTAGGTGGACGCTCGTCCTCTGTAGCAAAGCCCACACACTTTCTCCATCCCGCTACCCCACAGCACCCATGGCTCCGAGTAGGGCTGCTCCGTTCCCGGCCTGACCTGATTCCCCAGTTATTCATTTCCCGTTTCCCTCCGGATACGGTTCATGACACCCGAGTCATGTAGGGGCGAGACATCAACGTCCGCGTGTAGAAACCACAGAGCCGCTCTCGCCGCCCCAAGGCTTTCAGCCCACCATGAAGACGATTTGTGGTACAGGGTACGCCTAGCTCCCCACCTATCCCGCTACGCCCTGCCATGATTGGTATTTTAACGGAACGGTTATCCAACAAATTCATTCTTCATACTTTGAAGGGCAAGAGGTTTTAATTATCTCAGCTTCAAAGACATATTGTGAATCAATATATTTCAAGATACCTTTTGCGTATACTGTACGGTTGTCATCTAGTCCATTTGAAACTGATGCTTGAGCGAATTCGACTAAAATTTGATTGCTACTACCATGCAGAATGAAAGTCATCGAAGAGTTATCAATACTGCCATCTAATACTTCACCTCTAATTGAAATCTCATCACCTACGTATTTCGATGGTGAGTCCATAACCTCATCTACGGTTCTTGTTGGCTCAGGCGATTGTAAGATGACTACTCCAACTAAAATCAAAGTTAACAATCCACCAGAGGTTAGTAATCTAGTTCGTCTGGTAAACAGTTAATCATCCCCTTTATGGTCTAATCCAATCGCTTGTTCAATTGAGTTGAAGTTGTGCTCGCGTAACTTCTTCTTTAACCCCTTGACTATATCTTTGCTAATACTTGGACCTTGAAAAACAAATGCACTATACGCTTGTAGTAAGCTTGCGCCGGCAGTTATCTTCTGCCATGCATGTTCGGCATTCATGATTCCACCAACACCAACAATTGGAAATTTACCATCCGTGATCTGGTATATTAGTCGGATGAACTCTGTTGATTTATCAACTAAGGGAAGGCCGCTCATCCCCCCATTTTCAGCCATAGTCTTAGCATCTTTAGCATCAGTTGTTGCTACTCTTGAAACAGTTGTATTAGTGGCAACTATTCCTGAGCATCCTGAATCAATGGCCGTTTTTACAATCAATTCTAATTGCTCGTGGGACATATCCGGGGCTACTTTCACTAAAATAGGTTTAGCGGGTAAATTCTTGGAATGACAATTGTCCTGATTAACCTTCATGCAGGAAGCGATTATTTTTGACAAATCGTCTTGGTTTTGCAAATCTCTGAGATTAGGAGTATTTGGTGACGAGACATTAATGACGAAAACATCTCCATAATCCCACAACCTGTCCATAGTTGTAGAATAGTCAGTATGAGCCTCGGAATTATCAGTGAGTTTGGATTTTCCAAGATTAACCCAGATGGGAATATTAAGTGGGCCATGTTTTTTGAAATGGAGATCTAAAGTCTGGGAGATCTTTTCTGACCCAGGATTATTAAATCCCATTCTATTTATTAGAGCTTGATGTTTATCTGAACGGAACATGCGGGGTTTTGGATTGCCGGATTGCTCCAGCATTGTAACACCACCAATTTCTGCAAAAGAAAGTCCAATTGCTTGCCATCCAAGTAATACTTCTGCCTTTTTGTCCATCCCTGCAGCAAGGCCAAAGGGATGTTTGTAGGAATGTCCAAAAACCTCGACGGGCAAATCATGTTTAGTTTGGTAAAGGACACTCAAGGCCAATCTAGAGACGGAGAAAGCGGACAATTTCTTTAGAAAATATAGCGACCTGTGATGCGCTTTTTCAGAATCCTGAAATTTTAACGTGGGGCGGATGAACAAGCGATATGGTAACCCCATGAAACTCCCACAATGACGGTATCATTCAAGACTTACCCCTCATTGGCCTAAATGTGCAGATGAATCACCCTCTATGGCCAGTTGTCAGGGAGGCAGCAAGAAGAATCGTTAGATTAGAAAATTTAGAAATCTATGCCCCTAACGAATTTAGAGAATCAATTAATGAATTGTCCAGCAAAATATCAGACCATATTCCTCAACGAGCAAATTTTCCTAAACATGTCGTCGATAAAGAAAATAACATTAAAATTTATGACTACTGTAAGAAGGTTCCTAAATTGATAATTGAGGTGGGCTTGGCTGAGCCCGAGATGGATGTTTGTTGGGTAAAAATGACCTCAGAGGTCGGATTTACAGCAATAATAGATTCTTGCTTACAATTACTTGAAGCGGGATATCCTGGTTGTATCGGCTGTGATGATTCAATCCAAGAGGGGCGGTGGGATGAGAAAAAATTTAGAAATTCGCTCCAACAAAATTCTGTATAAATTTCCCACCAAATTTTACTAGATACTAAAGTATCTATACAAATCTTATCTTAAGAGAGGGTTCAAGTATCGTCGGTTCTGCCGCATTAATCATGGCAGTTGTAATCATCGCTGAGAAACCAAGTGTTGCTGAAGACATTGCCAAAGTATTGGGTGTCGGGCAAAAAACTGACACTCATTGGCTCTCTGATGACATAGTTATTACGTGGGCTGTTGGACATTTATTAGAATTGAAAACTCCCGAAGAATATGATGATAGACTAAAAGATTGGAGAAAAAGTGTGGATTTACTACCATTTATTCCTGAATCATTTGAATTGAAGCCCAATAGTGGCAGAGGTAATAACCGAAAGCAACTTACAGCAATAAAAAAATTAATTTCTCCAAAAAATTGTACAGAAATCGTTAACGCTTGTGACGCAGCAAGAGAGGGTGAACTAATCTTTAGGCGCATTATTGAATTCGCCAAATCTAAGGTTCCAATGAGTCGGATGTGGCTCCAATCGATGACTCAAGACTCAATTTTGAAAGCCTACGACGGTAGACAAGATGCTGAGACCTACTCACTACTTCGAGATGCGGCTGTTAGTAGAGCAGAAGCAGATTGGATAATCGGTATGAATGGCTCTCGAATAGCTTCTACATTCCTTCGAACCGGTAGAAATGATGGGACTTCAATGTCACTTGGTAGAGTCCAAACAGCGACATTGGCAATGATTGTTGATAAAGAGCTGGATATCTTAGGGCATGATGCAAAGCCATTCTGGGAGTTAGAAGCAGAATTCAAATCAGGTGATTGTCAATGGAGTTCAAGATGGGAGCGACGTAATAATGTTGAGGATAAAGAAGATCCACTAACCAAAGCACACAGAATAACCAAGGAGTCTGAGAAGAAAATACTGGAGGATTTACTTGCTTCTGATGGTGGTTATGTCACTACCCAAAAACATCGTGATTCAAAAGAAAATCCGCCACTGAATTTTGACTTGACGACTCTACAAAGAGAGGCTAACAGCACCTGGTCTTGGACATCTAGAAGGACACTCTCTGTAGCACAGGAATTGTATGACACTCACAAATTAACCACATACCCTCGTACAGACTCTAGGCATCTTCCTGAAGATATGATGGAGTCTATTGGCAAAACTATCAAGCAACTTGGAGCACAAGAATTTTTGTCTGCCCACAGTGAAAGATTAACTAAAAATGGTTTGAAAAACGTGTCTCGAAATTTTGACAATGCCAAAGTATCTGATCACTATGCAATTATTCCAACTGGCAAATTACCGCAAAGTAATCTAAGTAATGATGCACAAAGATTGTATGAACTAATTTGTCGGCAATTTCTCGCCTCATTCCACTCTGAAGCTATTTGGGATGTTCAAACGAGAACCACTAGTAAATCTGATCATGATTTCATTAAGGAAGTTAGAATTTTAAAAACACCTGGGTGGAGAGAGGTTAAACCAAAAAGTAACTCCATTCCTGAAAAGTGGAATAATCTTTCATCTAATCCAGCAAATACAGAAATAATTTCTCATAAATTCAAGGAAGAATTTACTAAACCGACAAATAGGTTGAAAGAAGCTAAATTATTATCTTTNATGGAAAATGCNGGACGAAGNATCGATGANGATGAGATGGCNGANGCNATGAANGGNAANGGNCTAGGCACNCCNGCNACNAGAGCGGANACAATTGAAAAACTAATTTCNCGTAANTTNATTCAANGAGCACGTTCNGGTAGTNTNCGNGCNACNCCNGGTGGAATAAAATTNATNTTATTACTNAGAGCNATTCCTGTTGANTGGATTACNTCNCCNGNATTAACAGGTGATATGGAAGCCAAACTTTCTTCGGTACAGGTTGGTGATTATTCACGAAAAGAATATATGAAACTGATTTTTGAAATTGCTGATGAAATGGTTCAAAAAATAAAAAATCATGACAGAAATGAATTATTCAATGATGTTGAATCGATTGCCCCGTGTCCAATGTGTAAAAGTACGCTGAAAGAAACTGTTTTGTCTTATATCTGCTGTGAAAATACTGGAAGAGACTCTGGTTGTGATTTTGTTCTTTGGAAGAATACTAGCGGAAGATGGTTTGATCGNAAAACTGCTACTAGATTGTTACAACAAAAGTCCATCAACGATTTACATGGATTTTTCAATCGAAGTGGTGAGCCCTATACTGCTAGTATCAAGATGCTAGAAAATGGTACTGTGGAATTTGTTGGTGGTGGTGAATCAACCTCGTCGGAAGAAGATGCTGAATTGTGCGATTGTCCTACTTGTAGCCATGGAATCATTAGAATAAATTCTACCATGTATGCTTGTGATAATCAAGAATGCAAGTTTAGAGGCATATCACATGAAATGTGTAAAAGGAAAATTACTGAAGAAGAAGCGAAAGTTATTCTGACCAAGGGCAAGTCACCATTGTTGGAAGACTTTACCTCAAAGAAGGGTAGGCCATTTAGTGCCTTTTTANCCCTTGATGGGAATCGTGTCAAGTTTGAATTTCCCCCAAGAGAGGCTGCAGCAAATGCCAAGAAGTTCCCAGTTATTGAGGGAGTTGTTGCGATTTGTCCAAAAAGTAAAATCGAAATTATCGAAAGTCCAACATTTTTCCAGCCTGCAACTAACGGAACTGATTGTAAAATTCAAATTGCACGAGAAATGTCTAAGCGCGAAATAACTAGAGAGGAGGCGAAAACTCTCATTGAAAAAGGTGAAATTGGTCCGTTCGATGATTTTGTATCGAAGAAAACCAACAAAAACTTTACTGCAATTCTTTACTTGAAGAAGAACCAGTCGGTTGGTTATAAATTTGCTAAAAAGTAATTGTTTAGCCAATTTTAGTCCACAACAATAAAACGCACCGGATTTCACACTAGGTCATGGACGATGTTTCGTCAAGCACAGACTGGGATGTNGTAATCNTCGGTGCTGGACCAGTTGGCGGCCATGCNGCAAATCTTCTTTCCCAAAGAGGACAACGAGTATTATTGTTGGAAGAGCATTCGGAAATTGGCAGACCATTCCAATGTGCAGGTCTTGTAACCCCTAATGCGATGAAGCAAGTTGGATTGTTTGATACCATTCTNGAGGAAGTGGATGGAGCCTTGATNCATGGCCCGTCTGGGACTTTAGTTCCTGTAGGNACTAGTGGTAAAGTTAGAACCTACGTTGTTTGTAGAAAACTGTTTGATGAAGGCGTGGTAAAACAATCAATGTTATCTGGCNCCACACTTTGGCTTAATTCTAAACCAATTAATGCTGAGTCAAATGAAGATTGTGTANNTATTANGTTATCAAAAGAAGGTGTTGAAACCGAAATTACCACCAAACTTCTGATCGGATGTGATGGCGCCCACTCATGGACTCGCAGGCATTTCAAAATGGGAAGGCCAAAAGAACTGATGATTGGTTTTCAAACAGAAGTTGTTGGATATAAAAATCGTAAACGTTGGTTAGAAATGTATTCGGGTTCAGCAATTGCACCAGGTTTCTTCGCTTGGGTAATACCCTCAGGTAACGATAGTTGTCGGATTGGTTTGTGGTCTACTGCAGATCGTTTAGAGGGCAAAAGTATTGAGGAATGTTACCACTCACTGCTCAACCATCCATTATGGAAAGATAGATTTGCTGATATCAAGGAAACCGCAAGATATTGTGGTCCAGTACCAAGTGGCATGGTAAAAAAGCCCTATAAAAATCGAGTATTGCTGCTAGGAGATGCTGCTGGAATGGCAAAACCTACCACAGGTGGCGGAATAGGNCCNGGTTTTGAACAAATAAATGGAATTGTGGATAAATTGTCATTAGCAATTGATAGGAATAATTTGTCGGAAACAAATCTAAAACATATTGCTAAGGCCCACTTCGAAAANATGAAAAAAGATCAAAATAGAGCCAGAGCTCTGCGTAATTTGTTAGTTAGTGACTGCGAGGATACAGAATTGGACCACAATTTTGAACAGTTTGCCAAGCCCGAGATTATTAATTTGATAAACCAAGTAGGAGATATCGAAAAACCTGTCCCGCTGGGAATGGCTTTGCTGAGAAAAGTACCAGCGTTTAGAAAAATGGCATTAAGAGCCGGAATGAAGTTAATATTCAGTTGAGTGAATCATATGGATGACTTACTTTTGGAAGAAAGAATAAGATATCCCCCATTTGAAAGTTATAGATATCGGCCACAATTGCTACCAATAGGGGTGGCAAGAACTGAGATATCTAAACAGATTACTCGAGATGAAGCAAATGAGATTGTTTCAGATATGGCNCCACCATTTAGAATTGGTNATAAAAAATCTTGGCTTGTTGAGAGAAGGTACATTTACCAAGGTAAGACTTTGAAACTAAACAAAACGCACAACCAAGAAATGAGTGAAGCAGTTCCAAAAGATTCAGTAATTCATAAGCAGAGAACTGGTTGGTACTTAACTCCTAATTTGATACATTCACAAGCAAGAAAAATAATGAACTTTTCAGTCATTATTTTGTTGATTGCCTTATCTTATNTATTCTTTGAACCTATATTGAATCTTTGGGGAATCCCCAGTATTGGTACTGGGCGTGTTAGATTTGGACTGCTCGACTATCCATTATTGGCTGTCATCGTAGTACCGATTTTATTCATCCCAATAATGATGCGAGTTGGGGCAAACTTCTCTGATTTAATTAAGCAAAGACGCTTTCTTTCCGCACAACCGCCCGAACCAAAAATCAAGTTTCATTCAGATACCACATCTGGCGAAAATTTAGTTGTTGAAATTGATTTTCCTCAAAACTACGAAACTTGGGGTAAAAAACACGTATTATGGCGTGTCGGAGTATTACCACCTCGCAGAGATAAATTAATGGAAGTATTAGGTCGAGATGCTGACGGACAACCCGCTCCTGGATTGACCACAGAATTACCCCATCATTGGTCTGTGGACCTTGATGACGGCACCGGTGGAGGAGAAGATTTACCCATGCAAACCAATGAGATCAAGGGTGGATTGTTTTTGAAACCAATGAGGATAATGAATCAATCTGAAATAATTCCATTAGCTGATGGTCCCACTACTATATCTCCGCCGAGTGGTAAATGGCCAGGTACAATCTTTTCCTCCTTAATCAGAATTCATTGGGAATTAATAGTGGTGATTGAAAGAGAAAATCAGTCAGAACTACTATGGGTACAGCCCTTGAAGGTAAAACACTCTTCGAATTACACAGAAACAACTGCTACAGTAAATAGTGGGCGAGCAGAAACTAACCACCCGATGTCACTAAGTTAGATTAGTTAACCTGGGACGGTACTGGGGCTGGGTATTCTTTGGCATTACTTTCAGTAATGATAGTTGGCAGATGATTGTAGTTGCTATCACGTTTTGATGGTATAAATCCAGCCCTAATTATTGTGTTTTGTAATTCAATTTCAGAAGCAGATAATTTGGTTGTACCTGATGCTGATACTACATTCTCTTCCATCATTGTAGACCCTGCATCATTTGCGCCTGCGAGTAAAGCCATTTGAGCAACACCTAATCCCATAGTCGGCCAAGATGCTTGTATGTTATCGATATTATCAAAAAAGAGTCTTGATATAGCAATATGNCGAANGTATTCAGTTGGCCCAGCGCCTAAAACATGTTTGTTTTCACCACGATTACGTTTGCCAAAGGTATTAGTTTCAAGTTGTACTGGCCATGAAATAAAGGATGTAAATCCATTATCATAATTGTNCAGGGAAGTGTCTTGGAGTTCTCTTATTCTNTCCATATGCTGTACTCTATTGCGTAACGATTCGCCAAAGCCAAAAACATTTGTNGCACTTGTGGTCATTNCCAATGACTGAGCNGTCTTCATCACATTTAGCCAATTCTCTGGAGAGCCTTTTTTGGGTGATATGTCTGTCCTTATCTCATCTACTAGCATTTCTGCCCCCCCGCCTGGAAGTCCATTCATACCTGCATCACCGAGCCTGGTCAAAACTTCATGAATTGTTAGGTTAGCAACGTCTGCAATTCCTTCGATTTCGATTGGACTAAAACAATCTAAATCTATTGTTGGATGATTTTCAACCAGGTGTTTTATTAATAATTCATACCACTCAAACTCAAGTGAAGGATTTACGCCACCCTGCATTAAGATACGTGATCCGCCAATATCTTCTAGTTCTTTCACTCTTTGAGAAATCTCTTCATATGATTGTGTGTAATTTTCATCGTGACCTGGAGGTCGATAAAACGAGCAAAATTGACAATTTATTGTACAAACATTTGTGTAATTTATGTTTCTATCTACTAGATATGTCACAACACCGTTTGGGAATAATTGTTGCCTCCTCTGGTTGGCTGCAAAAGTAAGTTCGTGCAATGGTGCATTTTCATATAATTCGGTAGCCTCTTCAACAGATAGCCTCAACGAATCACTATTCTCTCTAGACCATTCTTGCTGACGCTGAAGAATAGACTCCCAGTACATAGTTGCCCCTCAGATGGGTTTACCAACGATTGATTCTATTTCATTGATTGTTTTAGGACACATTTCAGTTAACACTATCGGGCCATTTTCTCCTACTAAAACATCATCCTCAATCCTAATTCCAATATTTGAATAGCGTTCTGGACAGTCCACATCTGGTCGCCACGCACCGAAGTATAATCCCGGCTCAATAGTCAGACACATGCCAGGTCGTAATTTTCTTGGTTCGCCGTTTGGCAAATATATTCCCACATCGTGTACATCGAGACCAATCCAATGACTAGTATTATGCATATACCAATCCTTTAATTGTCCGGTTTTGCTGTCCAGAGCTGCTTCTAATGTTTGAGATATTACTCCAATTCTTATCAATCCTTCAGCCAAGACTTTCCTAGCGGCCTCATGGGGAGCAGTATATGGATTACCGGGAACACATTCATTTATTGCCGCAATTTGAGCATCTAAAACAATCTGGTAGATTTCTTTTTGAGGTTCAGTGAAACTTCCATTGGTCGGCCATGAACGAGTAATGTCTGCAGCATATCCTCTAAATTCAGCACCTGCATCAATTAGAACGACATCTCCATCTGTGCAGGGGGAATTATTTTCTTTGTAATGGAGGATTGTTGCATTTTCCCCACTTCCAACAATTGATGGGTATGACCATCCTGAGGTCCCGGCATATCTAAAAAATCCTTCAATAACAGATTGGAGTTGGTTTTCAGTGGCTTGTTTACCACCATGTCGCATTGCGGCAATATGTGCTAAACTAGAAACATCTGAAGCAAACTTCATTTGGTCTATCTCTGAACTAGACTTAATAAGCCTCATTTCAGCAATTTTGTTACTGGGATCTTCGACTGAAATTGGCCCAGTGCCAAGCCTTTGCCTAGCTCTGTCTCGCTTCTTGATTGAAGAAACTACTAATTCATCTATCGATGACATTACTCCCATTCTATGAAATACTCGATTAGCTTGTGATAGAATCCCATTCAAAGTTGATTCCAAATCATCAATAGAGTGTGCGTGGTCAACCGGCCAATCTTTTTCCGCCCCTTCTAAGCCGGGCCTTCTACCTTCCCAAATTTCTTTCAAAGTATCTTTAGGTTGAACAAAAAGATGAGTTTTCCAACTCCCTGAGGCTTTTGTTGCGCACATAATCGATTCAGGTTCAGTCCATCCAGTTAAGTATAGGAGGTTACTCTGAGTCCGGTAGGGGTGGTGAACATCGTTAGAGTGAATAGTCACTGGAGAAGAGCAAAGAATTAGTACATCAGATGGTTCAAAAGACGAATACAATTGATTTTGTCTTGAAATATACTCTTGGATTGAGATAGGTTCTGGCATCTTACCAACATTAGCAAACATCTTCTCAAACATAATACTCCCACCAGTTTTCCCCTATTCAATCCTTGCTTGAATCTAATTTTTCCACTTTGGCAGTTTAAACTCACCATTATTCTTCTTAATTGTGAGTATTAATGATAGTGAGATTAGAATTACGATAAAAGAAATCGAGGCAAGTATTACCGGGGAAAAGGAAACATCTTCATTCGTCGTAGAATCTTGTTTCAATGTAAAAGAAAGTTGTAATGTATCTTGGGCACCATCGTCATCTGAGACAATTAGGATAATTTCATAATATCCAGGTTGACTTATTACATTCTTTGAAAGATTCTCGCCAGTATGGATTACTGACCCGTCATGGTACCACTGGAAAATTAAATTTTCTTGATCGTTGGCGGTATCAACAGAAGTTGAAGCATCAAGATACCATTCACTGGCAACATCAAAACTAATATCTGAATTAATTTCATCATTAGAATATATGTTAATCACGGGGTTAGTATTTCGTACATCCACAACATGCGATACTCTGGTAAAATGACCAACTGAGTCAATCGCCAGTAAATTAATACTCCAATTTCCTGATGTATTAAAAGAAATTTTAGCACCATAATCATCGATAATCTCACTATCAAATAGTGCCCTAATATCCCCATCTGGATTGGTGAGAGTCCATGTAATAGCAACATGAGAACTATCATAGCCGTCATCAACCATAATTGAATATACCGTTTGATTCATTTCAGTGGTATCTTGGTCTCCAAAAATAGTCACATTAGGCGGATGTAAATCAAAAGTTAACACTTTACTATCTAAATTCGAAGTTCTCAAATATGAATCTCGAAAGATAATGTTGAACAACCAATTTCCATCTCCAATTTGCAAATCTTCTTGGTCAATTTGTATCATGTACAATCCGTCATTTAGTACACTATACATCAATTCAACAATAAAAGAATTACTCACGCACGCCTCCCCTGAATATTGACATACTTCTGCTCTAAACATTGAAATGTTTAACCCGTCATTTAATTCCACTTCACTGATTGGCCATGTGATTGCATAGTTGAGAAATGTATCAGAAGTTTCACTGGGTAATTGGAACAAAGGTATGTGTTCGATAACTGGGAAGTGGTTTGACTCTCCAAGGTATAATATGATTTTAGTTTCGTGAGGATGAGGATTGTCAGATTGGTGTATGATGGTAAAATGGCATGTACAATTAAGTTGTGCGACAAAAATAGATACTTCCCAATACCAAACATTATTTTCGATAATAACCTTTTCAAAAATGTTAGATTGATTTATTGGATTATCAGTATTTTCGATACCTGGGAAGATTTCGTTGATAGACCATCTCAATTCATCCGCTGGAAAAATAGATGACCCGCTGAGATTCAAATATTCAACAAAATGTCCTCCATCCTTTTGGTCTATCGTCAATTTTTCGGACGGATTGTGATTACCTTTACTAGGTACAGCCGAAGTAGTACTTAGCAGCATAGAAAAGACAAGCAAGATTGTGCACGTCACCGTAACAATACGCTTGCCCATATTATTTACCAAGCAGTAACAGTCAAGAAGTTTCTCTCTGCATGTTCAACAATCAAGCAAACGGATCACAAAGTTCACCCTGACCAGGGAAGCTTACCGGGTCTCTTGGATTAGTGTCCCACTTGTATTCACAGTAGTTTACATGACCGTCCCCATCTGTATCAAACATTCGATCGGCAGCATCATATGGGTCAAAATCAAAGTGGTATTCCCAACCAGTTGCCATCCCATCATCATCATGATCTTGGAAATAAACTTCTGGTCCATCGTTCCATTCATCCCCGTCGGTATCATTTGATACGGGATTAGTATTGTTCTGCATTTCCTCATAATTGGTGTAGTTAGCGAGATTGTCATAGAATTGTTTCCCGTCAGGAGTGTTGATATCGATATTACATTCTGCATTGGATGGATCATTATAGCCTGGACAATATCTCTTCAGTAAACCAGTTTGATTTAATCCATCTTCGTCAGGATCTTCTTGGCCATCATCAATACCATCTAAATCACTGTCAATCATCGATGGATCAAGAACTCCTCTAGCTCCGTAAGCGGTTAAGCTGGCATTATCAACTAAGCCAGATTCAATAGCGTATTGTGAATATTTCACTTCCCAACCATCAAACAATAAATCTCCGTCAGAATCTTTGTCAACAGGATTAGTGTTCCACTTATCTGGTGCTTCAGCACCATTCATCAATGAATCATTATCAATGTCATAGGTAGCGTCAGGCAGACGACTTATACTAGACTGATCCGATGGGTCAAGAGCCCACCTGCCATTACAATCACATAGTGGATTATTTGGAACACTAAATCCGGATAAATTCATTTCAGAAATCTCAAATTGTTTTTCTTGGATAAAGCCACCTAAGGTATTAATCCAGATGTAGCCTCCAGGACTCTTTGCACAATTATTAGTTTGAGTTGGAACACAATTAGGAAGATTCCAAGGACTTGTTGCTACCCACAAACTGTGAGAATTAGTATTGTCTTCTTCTGATTGGACTTGCATTTCCCATCCATCTAGCATTCCATCGCCATCTGTATCATTTACCAATGGGTGAGTTTGTTCTTGGAATGGCCGTGGAATGTATAGAACTTCATTACCGTCCTTTAGTCCATCACCATCTGTATCGGAATTATTTGCATGGGTCAAAAAGCCGTCTTTTCCGACAATAACCTCTTCACCATCTTCTAAACCATCATTATCTGTGTCAAAGGCACATGGGCTTGTAGTATACGCTTCACCACCACCAACTGGCCATTGTAAGGTACCGCCACCACCAGTTGCTTCAAATTGATCGTCTAATCCATCACCGTCAGTATCTGGATTAGAAGCGTTAGAGCCTGAATCACAAAGTGAAGAATATTCCAAGAAATCAGACAAGCCGTCCGCATCTGTATCAGGAAGACCTGGGTCAGAAACTACTAGTGTTATTTCAACACCACGATTTACCACAAGTATTTCCCAACCAAATACTTCAATTCCGTCAATTAATCCATCGTTGTCAGTATCAGCATCCATCGGATTAGTTGAGCGACCGATTATCAGGTTTGGTTGCCCATTCTCGTCAAATGGTTCATTATTTTTGAATTTAGCCTCATACTCATCTTGATTAGTAAAGCGTTCGTTGTCCTCGACAACCACGAACCAAACAGTATCTCTAGATGTAATGATTTGGTCGACAGAAACATACATCTGGTAAATAGTCCCAGACGATGTTGCTGTTATTGTTACAGGCTCAGTTTGGCCACCTGCTTTAGTATACTCGGCTCTGACTACAGTTTCTCCCTCAGCAACAGTATCACCAATATTTTTCTTAATTTGAGTTACTCGTGTATTGAATACTAAATCTTCGTACACAGCAGAGCCATCTCCATCTTTATCCCATCCATCCATGTCTGGGTCTTTATCACCGTTACTGCTATCTCTGGGGTTTAATCCATTATTGGTCTCCCATCCGTCTGGCATACCATCAAGGTCGGTATCTTCTTGCCACGGAGATGTGAAATTTTCTGCTCCAAAAATAATTGCAGAACCGTATTCTTCTAGATTGTTCAAGCCGTCATCATCCCAATCAAAAAATCCATCAGATGGATTGCTCGGGCTTAGTACGTTACCCTGTTCTAACGAGGTTAGTTTTAGAGCTGAGATTACGTTTTGTTCTGGGTATATCGAGTAACAATACTCATACCCATCTGGCATGCCATCACCATCGGAATCCCAGTCAGAAGGACCGTTTAGTAAACCATCGTTGTCGTCATCAAGGTAAAACCATGAGTTGTTTTTATCCATAAATGGTGCTGGAAATTCAAATGTCTGGCTATTATCTTCCCTAATTTGTTCATTACAATTTCGATAAACATCTTGCCCATTTCTATCAAAACTCTTGAAAATTCCAACAGCCTTAGTTAGCTGTAGATTTACACTTGAAATCTCTTCTGCATCGGAGAGTAGATCTCCATCGGAATCTTGTGCAGTAGGATTAGTTCCAAATGTTTCTTCCTGGAAATTTGCCAAACCATCATTATCAAAATCCAATACATTATCACATGAATGTTGGTCAAAACTATTACCAAGTTCTTCCCATGTGGGGGTATTTTCATCTAGATTATATTTTTCTGTCAGCATTAATTTGACATCTGCAGTTAGTAGGACACAGTCCCAATTTCCGTTAAGTGGATCAAACAAGGTAAATGAACCGCCGGGAATTTCAACTTCAGTCATAAAAGTAGACTCCCACTTATCATTCAAACCATCGTTATCGGTATCAGACCGCTGTGGATCTGTTTCTAATTCCTGTTCCTGTTGATTTGTAAGTCCGTCGTTATCTGGGTCTCCATTTGGTCCTTGATTAGGATCTGGCCAAGAATCTGTCTCATTTTCCTGCTCTGCGTCTTGGACATCTGCTTCACCTGGATCTTGTTCCAACGGGTCGGATTCACCATCATCTAGAGGATTTAGGCCATGTTCAACTTCCCACCCATCAGACATACCATCACCATCTGTATCTTCATCAAGAGGATCAGTACCATACTGAGTTTCTTCTAATATGTCTGCAAGTCCATCATTATCACGATCTAGCGCTTCATTGGTAGTTATTCCATCACCGATAATATCTTCTTCTACAGCGCTCTCGAAATTACCTAAACCCTCACTGGTTTGTAAAACCCCTGAAACTCCAACAAATATCGACCCAAATATCAATGTAGAGACAATCGCAACATAGGCCATTTGATTAGGATTCAAAGACATAACAATCACTTGGCTTATCGCCGGTATTGATAGGTCTACATCTATCGGTTATAGAGATTAACCATTGTTGACCTAATTTGCATCTTCAAAAACATATTCCAACAACGGGAATATTTCCACTTTTACAGTTAGATTATCAAGCGTAATTGAGCATTTTGCAGATTTACCATTCGCTCGTTCCCAAACACCCACTAATTTACCGATAGATATAGGTAAACTGGGACATAAATTAAATTCAAAAACCGTTGAAGACTTGTCTTGCTTAGTTAATTTGGGTGCTACGTACCCAAAATTAGTCATATGTCTCACAATTGTTGGACCCCAATCTGCTTCATCCATTAAGTAGACAAAATTATCATTGGAAAGAAATACTTTTTTGGATGCTTCTAGCAACGCAATAAAGCCGTTTGAGTAAATCTCATCAAAGTTCACTAAATTCCATTTTTCTGAAATTTGTCCGGGAAACTGTTCCACAAAACCTGAGCAATTGAAAATTATCCGATTGAAGAAATCACACGGCATCAAAAAAGAGGTTCTGCCTTCGATTGACCATCCCAATTCATTTGATTCAAGTTTCACCTCACTGCGTTTTTTTGTCGTGGTAATTTCTTTTGAGTAAGCCCATGGAATTGAGTTAAGTAAATTTGGAAGAGGCATTTCCTGCTTTGTATCTAACCGTTTAAAATTGATTACTTGATTCGATTTTTGTGACCATTCAATTTTAAATCGCCGATTTTCCAATAATTCGATTGAGGATAAGTAAAAACCTGCAGCAACTGAAGCAAATAAGTTCGTATTGATGGTTGTGTTATGAAAATCATTGACTCCCCATCCACAAAGCTCCCAAACTTCTTTGATTGATTTATGTAGACGTTTTTTTCCAAAAAACTTAGTTCTAGTTTCCCTCAAAGGCGACATCATCAATTCCAAACAATCTGCTGCAGAATTATGTAATATTCTGCCGATTGGTGATGATATGAGTGACTCATAATAATAAATAAATTTGTTAAAGTCCTCTTCATGAAATATGACCCACGAATTTCCATAAACATCCGTGATCTCACCAGAATCTTGGACATTAAACGTATCCCAAAATGTCCCAGTTAGTTGTTCATCATGAGTATCAATATTGTCATCAGTAAGAGGCATAATTACACATCATAAAATGTATCCAGATTGCTCCTCTTCATTGAAACAGTACCTTATTGTTTGGAAATTTGATTTAAGAGTTGTAACATCATGTTTTACCCGTTTCAAATCCTCATTATCGATAAGTGCTCTAGCAAATAATTTAGCAACTTCTGCCATCTCATTTTTACCCATTCCAACTCTTGTTAACTCTTGAACACCGAGTCTAAGTCCAGAAGGAGTCAATGCCTTAGTATCACCAGGCAACATATTCATATTGGTAATAATGCCAACATCTTCTAATGTTTTTGCAGCCTTAGCACCGGCACCAGAATCTGTATCACCGTGCCTTGTTAGTACTTGATGGGAAGCAGTATAATTCCTTGATTCGGCCAGTACATCAAAACCTTCAGCAGCTAAAGACTCTGCTAACGCTCTAGAATTCTGTACAATATCCTTAGCATATGCTGCACCATATTCTTCAAATTCTGCTAATGCAACTACTTTTCCAGCCACGTGATGCAGGTGATAAGATGAGCAAACTCCGGGGAAAATAGCATTATTTAGTCGCTTTTGCATTTTTTCATCCTCTGAAGAGGATAGTAGGAAACCTCCTTGTGGCCCAGGGAAGGTTTTGTGTGATGACCCCGTCATTAGGTCAGCACCTTCTCTAAGGGGGTCTTGAAATTGTCCCCCTGCAATTAGTCCAAGGACGTGGGCACCATCATACATTACAGATGCTCCAACTTCATGAGCAGCAGCTGAAATTTCTTTAAGCGGAGTAGGAAATAAAAATACTGACTGACCTATCAAACAAACTTTAGGACTAATTTCCCGAATTAATTTACAAGCCCCATCGATGTCTGGTTCCATGCGGTCAATATCCCATGGATAGGTTGACAAATCTAGATCTCTGAGTCCAACAGCACCCATTCTAGCGTGCGAAATATGGCCACCATCTGCTGTAGACACAGCAGTTATTTTGTCCCCTGGTTTAGCAAGTGCTTTCAGGGCAGCAATATTAGAAACCGTTCCAGAGGTTGATTGAATATTAGCAAACTTAGCGCCAAAGACTTGTTTTGCTAAAGAAATTCCAAGACTTTCTATGGTGTCAAAATCATCACAGCCCTGATAATATCTTTTGCCGGGCAAACCTTCTGCATACCTACCATGTAAATCGCTAGCAACAATTTTTTGCACCATTGGGGAAATAATATTTTCAGATGCAATCATCCCAAGTCCATTACGGTATAGATTGCCACTAGCCTTTGTAGCCTCCATTACGGCATTAGCTTTTCCTAATGTTTCGCTATTTGGTTTCCAAGCACCCGGTATAGTGGCCATGAACCGGGGTAGGCAACTAGGTCTTTGAACAAATTGATAGTTGGTTAGTTATTTTTTTTCCTTCTGGACGGTGGTCTTCTTGATGTCTGTACTTTTGATTTAGGCCGAAATTTAGGTTTATTTGAATTTCTTTCAGAGATAATGGTATTTGTTGGAATACCTCTTTTTGATAAGTCTAAGGTGTGTGCTGGACGAGCTTTTCCCGGAATCTTACCGGTAGGCCTTGCACCAACGCCTTTCTTACGATCAATGTACCCAGGTCTGCCTCGATAAGCGACTTTACCAATTAACCGCTCCAAAACAGGAGTACCCGAATCATCTTCTTTAGGACGTTTCAGCCACCAACCGTCACCTAATGGTTTCAGTCTTGGTGGACGTGACTTTGCCAATTTATTACTACGTCTTTTCAATCTTGATTTAATTGCTTTATCTGGCTCATTTGGTAAGTACTCTGTCATCCATCCTGGAAGTCCTATATCGAGTACTACTCCGTTCACGGAAACTAGTATTCCAGACAGTAGTAAATGAGTCCCAACAGGAATATTATCTCGCTTTGGAACTACTTTGAAGCGTTTCATTCTCTTAGCATATGCAACCATGGCTTTTTGATCTCTGTGCCTAATTAATTTCCTCTGTTGGCGCAAAACTCTGCGGCTTGTGGAATGAGTAGTCAGTAATATAGCAGTGCCAATTATGCCTTCCATTTGACCAACTTCTGTGAAAACATATATCCCAATAAGGAACCACAGTGGCGTAAGAATAAAGAAATTAAAGACAAATGATAATTTCCCAGGTTGATATCTTGGAGTCATTTGTTTCCTTGTTGCTTCATGAGCGGTAATTAGTAGATTAGCGTTTATTGCCTCATCCATACCACCTTTAACACCGAGTGCTGCTACTGAATTACATGGTGCTTGATTAATCCATTTCTTCATTGCCTTTCCTTCACCGTTAACCAACGCAACCTCAAACTCCTCAGCATCAACAGGTTGACCGAGTATTGCAGAAAGCGCTATGACTCTTGGATCATATTTGTCACTTTCATTTAACTCCGCCATTATTGAACGAGCACTATGCCAATCACCTTTGTCAATCAAGCATAATGAAGCAGCAATTCTAGGTCTTACTCCGGTTGGGTCAGCCCTTACCAACTTCAAAGAAGTTTCCAAAGCCTCATCATGCATTCTTTGGGCACGCATGAGTGAAATCATAGACAACTGAGCATTGCGGGAAAGTCTATCTTTGTTCAAGTAATCATTATTTGGTTTAGGATTCCAACCCCTAATCATCTGAGTTAAATGTTGCAAATGAGTGATGCAGGAATTATTTTCCCAATCCCAAAAATCATCCTCTGACACATTACCACTCCATGGGTCTAACCATTCACAAACAAACGCAAGTAGTTCTGGTTCATCATATCCTTCAGGTTGCTGAAGTCCGTATAATGCATCTCTAGCAGCATCTAATCTACGAGAAGCCATGTGGCCGGTGGCGATAATCATTCTTGCAATATCATCATCACCACCAGATTGGGCGAGTACTTTTCTTGCTTCTTCTATAGCTGAAGGCCAAAGTCCTCTAAGAGCCAACTCCCACATCCTAGCACGTCCTTTTTCGAATCTAATTACTGATTCGTCACCTGATAAAGAACGGCGTTGGAATCTAATAAGGGTATCAAGATCTTCTTGTAGAGCAGCTTCGTCAACCATAGTTCTCATCCAATCTCCACCAGCAATTTTGACTGCACCTTCACGTCTTTCATCTGGGTTAAGGTCAAATCTCAAGTTTCTCAAGTGAGTAAATCTGATTATTGAAACTAACCATGTTAGCAAGAATACCAGTTGACCAACGGCAATAAACATCCAAGTAGCCAATAAACGCATACCTTCATCGAAATTATTTTTCTCTAAAGTGTCAGTGAAGGGCATTAGACTACCAAATTCTTTGTAACAAACTAACAGTAATAGTAAAACAGTATAACCAGAAAATCCTGCGAATGCAAATTTCAACTGTCGTGTCTGAGCGTCAACCTCTGTACGAATATCCCTTGGGTTATCAATCACAACACCAAATACTCCACCAAAACTTTGACCCCCTAACATCAAGTTTCTGGTCAATTCAAAAATAAATGCCAGACCTACAATAGCAATGTTTAGCGACAAATATAGTGATAGAAATTGTGGCATGCTCTTGATAAATTCCCAGTGAAATAAAATTTCAGAAATCAAGTCTATACGCTCATATATTGAAAATCCAATGATGCCACCATAATTTAGAACCTCAGCAGAATTGTCTGGGTCATTTAGTAGAATATGCAATACCGTAACAATTCCATTTAGCGCAGTAACTGGCATAGTGATCAGGAATATAACCAGCAATAATGAAAAGAATCTGTTGAGAACTCTTGGTTTATCAGGATCTATAGGATTTTTTCTTCCGTTAGCTGTACGCCATTTACCAATAAGAAGCATATTCCACGAAGCACCCATTATACGACCATAAGCAAAAATTGTTGGTGACATGAAAACCAACATTGCCAGAGCTAACCAAAATGGTTCAATTACTGCACCCTCAGACTCTTGCAGACCATACATTAGAGAAGCAATGGTAATACCGACAATTATGAACAGAGTAAAAGTACGACGAAAGAAATTAACTATTGCACTTTTGTTGGCTTGGCTACGGTTTTTAGAAAGTTGGGCATTCATTGTTTCCCAAGGTGATATCAAAATTGGGATTCCAACCAGCACCCCAATTAAATAAAGAGTCGGAGTATAGAAATAGTCTGGATCGAAAAGGAATTCACCAATTAATATCAAAACACCTGTCATACCCATCATATACAGACCTAAACCATATCCTACTGAGCCTTCAGACAATAAATCTCTAGCATCTTCATTATTTCTGGTGACGCGATGAACTTCATACAGGTCATCATCTATTTCAAAAGCAACCTGTAAGTTTGCTAACTGTATTGGAATAAACCATTTCCACATCATTAAAGCTGCCAAAAAACCCAGGAAAACTGGTGCTAGATACATAATATCAAAGCCTGCATCACTAGAACCTTCTGCAGAAACAGCCTTTGAGAAAAGTTGGAAAAAGACAAAAGAAAATACTAGCCATAAGCCAATCTTCTTCTTATCCATGAACTAGCGATTTAATGTACGCACATGAATACTTCGGTGATTAGTTTCTATGTCTAAGCAAAAAACGCTCTATGCGGTCGAATGCTTCATTCAAAACCTCAATATTTGGCAGATAAACAATTCTAAAATGACCCTTACCTAATTCCTCTGAAAAACCACTACCGTGAACTACTAAAACATGTTCTTCGTGTAGTAATTTTAACACAAAATCTTTGTCGTTTTCAGACCAATGCTTATCTACTAACTTAACAAACATGTAGAATGCACCACCAGATGATTGAACTTCTAAGCCCTCGATATTAGCAATTCTAGCCACACAAAGGTTCCTTTGATGGATAATTTTATCGGAATATGATTTCATCCAAGTGCGGTCTGAATCCAGTCCGGCTAAATATCCTAATTGGGCAGGTGTTGAGGCACACAGTCTTGAACGTAGTAATCGTTCAATGCCATCTCTTACCAATGTAAGTCTCGCTTTAGGGTCATGAATTCCAAGATATCCAATTCTCCAGCCTGGTGCATAAAATACCTTGGATACACCATTCAAAACAAAAACCGGCACATCTGGTGAGAGACTGGCCACACTTTTTTGTTCACCAGTAAAATCTAAACCGTCGTAAATCTCATCAGCAATCACAATACAATTGGGATATTTTCTAACGATTGATAATAGTCGAAAAATTTCGTCTTTTCCTACAACAGAGCCGCATGGATTGTTTGGATTAATCAATACTAAGAGTTTAACAGAATCCGACATTTTGGCTTCAATATCATCAAAGTCTAATTTCCAACCGTCATTTGGCTTCAGCTTATACTCAACTGTTTCTGCCCCATACATTTGTGGATAAGCCATGTATGGAGGATAGTGAGGACCTGGAGCAAGAACTTGGTCACCTGCTTCTAAAGTCGCAGCAAATATAATCTGCAACGCTTCAGTTACTCCATGACAAACATAGATGTCTTCTTGCCTTGCTGGCCAGCCTTTCCCCCTTTCATCCTGAGCTATTGAGGAGCGTAACTCTGGAATACCATATGATGGTGAGTACCCATTACTGCCATTCCTCAATGCATCTACATATGCTTCAACCATGTGTTTTGGGGTTGGTAATCCAGGATAAGCAATCGGATCTCCAATGTTAAGTTTCAATATCTCGTGACCTTCTGCTTCAAGTTTTGTTGCAGGAACTACTACATCTCGTATAGCATATTCAATATTAGCGGCTCTTGCAGCAACTGGGATTTGTGCTCTAACCATTATCTCAACTCAGATCTTCAAGGGTCATTTTTGCCATCCTCAATACGGCGGAGAAATGTTCTTGTTCAACCGGTTGAACAGAGAGCCTTTGTCCTTTTCTTACTAGTAACATACCTTCGCATTCCGGATTATTCTTTACTGCGTCTAGAGAAATAATCTCTTCTAAGCGCATGACTGGCTCAATATCAACCATCATCCAACGCGGATTTTCCGGATTNGCTTTTTCATCAAAATATTTTGAATTAGGATCTTGGGCAGTAAAATCTGGNTAACCCTCTTTGCAAACTCTAGCAATGCCGGCAATATGTGGAGGNTTGTGATTGGAGTGATAAAATAACACTAAATCGCCCATTTTCATCTCATCTCGCATCATGTTTCTGGCTTGATAATTTCTAACACCGTCCCAATGAGTTGAACCATCGGCAACTAACTGCTTGTAAGGGTATACATGGGGTTCAGACTTCATCAACCAGTAACCGGCCATATCGTGTCCAATAGTTCCCGCTCTTTTGAGATTTGGATTACCAAGCTTCTTTGATATCGTCAGAAATCGCGGCATCTAAAACATCAACATCTGACTTCTTGCCAGATATTAGCCCTAACTTTCTTGCCATACCAGTTGAACTGCTTCCTGCACCAATCCCCATTTTATCTAAAGTCACGAATATAGCTGGTAATAAAATCAGAGCGCTGGCTGCAGCAACCCATAACAAAATCAATATTACAGTAATGAAAGGTTTAATTTCCGGTATTGGTATTTGGTAAGCAGTTATCATTCCCAAAGATGTGACAACCGCAGCCTCAAATAGTGACATTCCGGTTCCAACTGCTGCACTCTTGATAGCTTTTATACCTCCACCTAATTCTCTAATTCTATTAGATATGTGAATCGAGAAGTCAACACCAACTCCTACCAAGATGGAACCGATCATCACCGTAACTAAGGAAAGTGTAACGTCCATTTGCCACATTACTAACCACTGCAGTGCAACTGTTGCAATAACTGGTGAAGTAGTCCAAAATGAATACTGGATATCTTTGAATACAACTGCTAGGACAATTAGTGTGAGAATAATTGCAAAGGCAAGCGAAGTATATTGGGAGCCAACAATTAGTTGGTTTACTTCAATAGCCGTTGCTGCAACACCTGTTAGATGTTCTGCTCTACCACTATCTACTGATCTAAACGAATCAGCATGTTGGTTTACTTCTTCAACACTTGACGCTGTTTCTGCAACTGGTATGAACGGCATGTCAACATAAATTAAGGTTCTATCAAAATCTTCATTGATAAAAATCTCCCTGGTTTCGTCAGTAATTGAAGCATAAAATACGTTAAGCAGGAATATTTGAGATTGCTTGGTACCTGGCAGGCCATAATTATCCGGTTGGATAAGCAAATCCCAAAATGAAGCATCCGCTGTGACTTCTTGGTTCAATAGAACCTCAGCAGTCTCCTTTATGTCATCGGGTAATGGTGTCAGGTTGACAAATTCATAAATTTGAGCCCCCGAAACAGTCGGCGCAAACCCAGTAGATTTCATCAAAAACACGATGGAGACCGCAGAAGTATCTTTGACGGTATTTAGTTTACTTTCCAGTTGATCTATCCGTTTAAGATTCTCCGCAGGATCGTCATTTCCAGTATCAGCGTCGTTAGTATCACCGGTAACATTGGCATGGATAAGTACCATACCAATTTGTCCGGCATTAAAATCTTCAGAATACTGCTTCATTTTGATTACCGAATCTTCTCCCTCTGGAGCCATACCAAGCAAGTCGATATCTTCCTGGACATTTGCTTGACCTAATGTGGCAGAAATCAAGATTAGTAGTAGGAATACGCCAATTATGCCTTTATTGTACTTGACTGGGGCTTCGACTAATAATTCGAAGGCTTTGAGCGGCGGGTGTTTAGGTTTACGTAAATCTAGTAACAATGTAAGATTAGGTACCATAAACATCGTTAGGACATAAACAACAATGATGCCTCCCGAAAGTGCAATTCCGACTGTCTGTATCGGAGCCATAGGAGTAAAAACTAGAGAAATAAATCCAATTACAGTGGTAACTGCTGATAAAAATACCGCTTTTCCAGTTGAGGCCAGCGAAGCACGCATCTTTTCTGACTTAGTACCATCTTCTTCTGCATACCGATTAGTGATGTGCAAACCATACGAAACTCCTAACGCTAGTAATATTGGACCAACTATGATGACAGTCATTGTGACTTCATAACCCGTCGCGCCAATGATACCTAAGGTCCAAAAAACGGCACATAACGTCGGTAGACCAGCAATAATCACCACCTTGATGCCCTGAATGGGTCTTATTCCTGTAATACCTGTCTGCAATAAATCAGAGTGAAATATGAATAATCCAAGCGCCACGAGGACAATTGCTGTTGGGAATATTTCCCAAAATAATTTGAACGAAAATTCAGTAACTGCGTTAGTAATTGGCACCGGACCAGTCAGGGTCATAGTCAAATTAAGACTGTCCCAGTTACACAAGCCAGATTCTGGATCAGGTACGCCATCACCATTTGTGTCGTCACAGTATCGCTCTTGGGTTCTAAAATCGTCCAATTGTTTTTGGGTTTTAGCAATCAAGTCGTCTGCTTCCACCTCATCAGAAACAGCAACCGCCATAATCGCTCTATCTAGCAAACCATCTGGTCCGCCACAATCTCGCTCTCCCCCAGTACAGACATCTCTGGCTAACTTGTCTAAACCTGGTGTAGGCGTACCGTCGTCTTCATACATCTCACCGATCACTAAGTCGATAGTAGTTTGACTAGGAATTTCATACGAACCTCCAAACTGATCATCGGTCTCGGAAATTATCGTATTAAGCGCATCAGCAGCATCTGCAGTAGCACATTCATCTAAACCCGGAGCACATCCTAGTTGGCCAAGTTCAGTGATGAATGCTTCTCTTACCCTTGGAGCGCTAGAATTGACTTCTTTCAGTACAGTTGATAGAGAAAGAATGTAAATTACATCATCATTTTCCGAATCTGATAGGTATGGATTAAGTTGTTTCTCTACATAACTCATCTCTTGCAATATTCTTTGGTCGGTAATATTCCGTGTTCCTGATTCAACATAAATAATCATCACGTTGGTAGACCAATCTTCTTCCACAAGTTGGATTAATTCAGCAACTTGACTTCCCTCAGGCAGGTAAACTTCCATATCACCATTAACGTTTAGAGCCGGGTCGGGATCTTTGTCAAAGCGTGTGTCATCAAGAAATCCTGATTGTGTTACAAAGTAAGCTGTAAGCAATAGAAATATTGTAATTACCGCCACAGGATATCTGGTTATTGCACCAGTTGCGCCACTCTTTTGCCATTCTCGCTTGAAGCGGTCTGGCGCTTCTAAAACAGCATCAATAGCATTTTTGGCACGGAAATCCTTGACACGGGCTGTTAAATCGACCGCTCCTGTTTGAATTTTCGCCCGACTATACTCTGCCAAAGCACCGATTCTTTTAGAAAATTTACGACTTTCCATAGAAGGTTCAGGATTATCTTTCCCTTCTACCATGGTCTTACCGTGTTATCCCAAGAGCACCCTCTTCTAATGCTTACCGACTGTATGACTAAACATATTGGTAATCAGGTACTTATCCGTTGGTTTGATATCATGTAAGTATTGGGCAGGTTGGACCCGTACTGTTAACGAGCGTGGGGCCGGTGAGGCATATGCCAACTCCAAGATTGAATGAGAAAAGATGGTCAGTAGACCTAGAGAAGAAAATCCAGACCGAGCATTCGTCTGACGCAGTTGAATATACTAAGAGATATGGGTTTAATCCAGACTCTGGTAAGGAGATATTTGTTATCGATACACCGCCACCATATCCTTCGGGAACATGGCATATTGGTGCGGTAGCTCAGTACTCAATGATTGATGTAATTGCTAGATCACAAAGATTGCTAGGCAAAGAAGTATACTTTCCTTGGGGTGTTGATCGCAACGGAATCAATATAGAATTTACAGTGGAAAAAAATACCAAAAAGAAAATGAAAACCTATGACCGGGCTGAATTTCTAAGGCTGTGTCAAGACACTATCGAAGAGTTCACTCAGGCCATGAGAAACACCGCTAAGAGGGTTGGTCTATCGTGTGATTTTGATAGAGAGTATCTTACTGATGCGCCTAATTACCGCGCAGTAACTCAATCTATTTTTGTTGAATTATTCAAAAAAGGCACCATTATAGAGGACTTGAGACCAAATATCTACGACCCTGTTGAGGGTACTACGATTGCTGATGCTGAAGTGGAAAGACTACCACGCAAAACGAAACTTATTGATGTTAAATGGCAACTAGACGATGGTAGTGAACTGATTATCTCTACCACTAGGCCTGAATTAATTTGTGCATGTGGTGTTGTTGTAGTTCATCCAGATGATGAAAGATACCGTCATTTAGTAGGCCAAAAAATCACCCTACCTTTACCAACAATTGGACGTGAAAAGACAGTCCAAATTATGACTCATGCATCGGTAAAATCTGATTTTGGTTCAGGAGTATTGATGGTTTGTTCGTTTGGTGACCAGAATGACGTAGCCGTATTTCGTGAACTTGGACTCACTCCATTTCAGGCCATCAATCTCGAAGGACGCATGACTGAAATTGCTGGTCAGTGGTCTAACATGACAGTTTCAGAAGCTCGTAACTCTGTTATTGAGTACTTAGAAGAACACGATAAGGTGGCAAAAATTGAGGAAAGGAATCAAGAAGTTCCCGTATCGGAAAGAGGTAAAAACCCTGTGGAAATTATTCTACTCAAAGAGTGGTATGTAAAACAAACTCATATCCAAGATAGAATGAAAGAATTAATTGAAGACATTGAATTTCATCCGCACAGGAATCGACAATTCCTACTTGATTGGATGGATAATATAAGCATTGATTGGCCAATATCTCGCCGCAGATGGTACCATACTGAAATTCCGATATGGTATAGCGAAGATACCAAGCATATCATAGTGCCACCCTCTGGAACTTATGTTCAACCATGGAGAGAATCACCACCTGAAGGTAGTCGAGTAATAAATCGAGAAACTCGTCAGGATATTGGTGCCTATTCAGCAATGTCAGCAGATATGGGTAAGATTATTGGTGAGGAGAAAGTATTCGATACTTGGATGGATTCATCAAATTCGAATTTATTTGTTAGTGGATACCTAAACGAGCCCGAGGTATTTGAGAAGTCATTTCCAACTGCACTACGCCCACAGGGCAAAGAGATAGTTAGAACATGGCTTTATTACACTCTACTGAAGTCTGCCCTGTTACTGGATAAACCAGGCTTCAACCATGTTTGGATTGATGGCTTGGGAATGGACCCTTGGGGTAGAAAAATGAGTAAATCATTGGGCAATGGTATTGATGCTGATTCTGTGCTTGAGTGTGGTGCAGGCGGGCGTACAGGCTCATGGAAAGTTAAAGGTCCAGAAAAAACTGTTAGCCTAAGAGCGAATAAAATTGGTAGTGAATGTTTCCGTTTGTGGAAAGCATGTGATGCCCAAGTTGGTGATGATTTCCATATCAATCCAGAAGAAATCGAAAAAAGATATTTTGGAGTGTTAACCAAATTGTTCAATGTCGCAAGATTTGCCTCACAGTTTGATGTTCCAAGCGACCTAGACAAGAAACCAGATAGTTTGAATATTGAGGACGAATGGATATTATCAGAGTTTAATTTGATGATGACTGAAGTTAAGTCATCATGGGCTAAGTTGGATATTTACACAGCCACTCAAAACCTGAAAACCTTTGGTACGGGAATATTACCAAGTCATTACTTAGAAATGGTGAAATCAAGATTATATGATGGTGATACTGCAGCCGCATGGACTATTCATCGAGTAGTGAGGGATTTTATGACAGCATTTAGCCCGGTATGTCCGTTCTTTACTCACCACATCAGTAGCACAATCTATGGAAAGTCTGCTGTCGAGGTAGATGAATTTCCAAGCCCAGCCATATCCAATCAACCACTCGAAGAAAAATTGAGATCTGTTACCACAGATTTACAGTTATTCAATGGTGACGTTTGGGCAACTAAGAAAGAAAATGGGATTTCTCTAAATCAACCAATTTCTGGTATTGTCATACCTGAAAGTTTACATGGATTCTCTGACATTCTAACTTCAATGCATAGTTTAGAGTGACTATTCTTCTTCATTAAATAAATTTAACAAACGTGTTTGCTTAGTTTTTGGCGTATCTAACTGCCCTAGTCTAAAGCCAATCAATCTGATTTTACGGTCCTGTTGAGCGTTATTAGCAAATAGCCGCTTTGCCAGACCAGTAAATACCTCATCATCATCCATGGCAACTGGTATTGACCTACCATGTGTATGAGTTTCAAATCCAGTATATCTGATTTTTACTTCTGCTAGTCGACCAGAAACTCCTGCTTCCCTCGATGATTTCATCACTCTACGAACTAAACTAAGTAATGATTCGAGAACTAATTGATGGTCTTCTTTATCGAAATCAAAGGTATGTTCCTTGCCTATTGATTTTCGACTTCTTAGTGGACTAATTTCACTCGATGTTTTCCCTTCATAAACCATCATAATCCAATTCGCAAACCTTTCACCAGTTATTCTGGCGAGAGCAATTTCCCCGTAACCATACATTTCATCCACACTAGTTATGCCCCATTCAGTTAACTGGGTGGCTCTTTTCTTACCAATCCCGGGTACCTCTCTGATATTCCTCGATTCGAAGAACAGGCTTACTTCGTCTGGAAGAATTCGAAATATGCCCTTAGGTTTATTCACCTCACTGGACATTTTTGCTAGTATTCTATTTGGCGCAATACCAAATGAAGCAGACAAACCAATCTGTTTGATTATCTCATCTTGTAAATCCCGACACAATGCCACTGCTGCATCCCAATCACCGGATACAAAATCAGTAACATCCAAATAGGCTTCATCGATACTTGCTTGCTCAAAATATTCTGCAGGTTTCTGTAATATTTGCATTACTTTACGAGAAGCTCGAGAGTATAGACCACGACTACCTTTAATGTAGATTCCATTGCCATATGGTGCTGCAGGACATCTGCGCCATGCCTCACTAATTGCCATTGCTGACCGAATACCAAATTTACGAGCCGCATAGTTACAGGTCGAAACTATGCCTCTTCCTCGACCACCTTCGGGATCTGAACCAATTATTAGCGGAATAGATTCATCAAAACCATGATGTAAAGTTTCAACAGCCGCATAAAATGCATCAAGGTCACAATGAACTATAATCCTCGGTTCATTCATGGTACCACACTATGTGTAAATCTTATCGCCATAGGTTATTGAAATTAAGGTTAGCAAAGATGGTTTTTGTTAACAATATAGTCACATTTCTTGCCTTTCAAAACAGCCATTATATTTTTGGAAATATCAGTACCAACCCGTCGTTGGGCTTCTATTGTCGCTGCACCAATATGCGGTGTACCATGAAAATTTGGGTGTTGACATAATTCATAATCTGCGGGAACTGGTTCAACCTCAAAGACATCTAATGCTGCTGTAGTCAATGTTTCATCGTTAAGTGCCTTGAGAACATCTAATTCATTGACAATCCCACCACGTGCACAGTTTACAATATGATTGCCACATTTTACTCCGTCTTGTGATTTACCGGGCATTTTGTTAATCATCTCATAATTAACTAAGTGGTGAGTTTCTTCAGTTAGGTTACAGTGAATCGAAATATGTGTACAATTAGAGAAGAGATCCTCTACTGATTTGTGCAACCTAGTATTCTGACTTTTAGCCACTTTTGGAGGCAAATACGGGTCAAATGCGTGGACTGTCATCCCCATAACTTGAGCTATCGCTCCAACCCCTTGAGCAATCCTACCAAACCCAACTAATCCAAGGTTCTTTCCAGCAAGTTCTGAGCCTTTCATGGCTTTCTTAGCCCATTTTCCGTCTCTAAGTGATCGGTCAGATTTAGGGACTTTGCGAACCGAAGACAAAAGGTGACCAATAGTTAATTCAACCACGGACTGAGTAGAGGCTCTTGGTGCATTAACAACTGGTATGCCTGCCTTTCCAGCTGCAACTAGATCAATATTATCAACTCCTACACCGGCTCTGCCAATAACTGATAGGCTTGACTTTGAAGCAGCAATTACATCAGCAGTAATTTTAGTTGCACTTCTAACGATTACAGCATCAAAATTTGATAAAACACCGTTTAGTAATTCTTCCATTGAGTAAAACTTTAGCACTACTTCATGACCACTTTTCTCAAGCAAAGATTTTGCCTCATCAGAAATACCGTCTGTAACCGCTATTCTGCCCATGCTGCGGGGAAATCTCCATGGTCGATAAACTTGACACAAATTAAATTGCCAGCCAAACCATTCAAACCGGATTAGCAATTAGACCAGTTTGAGCGGGACATGGCTGCGGAACTAGATGTATCTGGACTGCTGTGGGCTACGGCAATTCTGTCTATACCGATAGTTATGGCACTGCCAATGCGATTAGCGTGGAGTTTCTTTATTGGAATTGGTCATGAAGAATCCCAATATCGCAACTCAGTGAGACAAATTATCGATGCTGGCCGCCAAGTCTCTCCGTTCAGAACAACACTAAACGACTTAGCAAGAGGCCTCAAGATAAAGCCATCGAAGCAGCGCCTAATTGAAGCAGATTTATTTCATCCACTTACGCTTTCGCATTTTATTTTACTACCGACTTTGATTATATTCCCTCTCGCAGTGATTATGGCTTTGCCGATTATCGTTCTAGGATTACCAATACTTATTTTAATCGAATATTTATTGATTAAGAAGAAATTACTAATCAATACCCTAAAACAAATGGAGAAAGTACTCCATTGGCAAGTAATACACATCCCTAAACCCCATAGAGGCTCGATAGAAGAAGCGGGTAAAGTTAACGAATTTTCTAACCACGTCATACATTTTAATTATGTACCGCAAGGAGCCTTCTTGGGATTGTTTGCTTGGTTAATTGTTCATTGGATATTCAAGTTAGAATCTACACCTAGTGAATTTATTATCGCTTCAGGACTTTACATCATAATGCTTGGAGTATTAGGTGTATTAAATACCGCATTTGAATCTGATTTGGTATTTGTCGACCCTGCAAAAGGCAGATTGGTGCCGGTAGACCAATGGCTTGAAAGTATTCTAAAGCCAGTCGTAGGAATTGGTTTGCTATTTTTGATTGCCCGGAATTTACTAGATCAAGCAAGAGATGGAAATCCAGTAGTATTCGCTGCTACAATATTGCTATTACTCTATGGAGCGGCAATTGTTGGAATAGCCTACCGCTGGGGATATTCAGTTTGGCGAGGACAAAAGGTAAAAGATGAATTTGAAGAACAAATCGTCGCTAACCTTGAGCCATTATCTTACGATTTGACAAGAACCAGAGGACGGATTGAATTTATTGCGCAGATGTCAATGGATGAAAGGTTAACAATAATTAGCGAAGCTCCAACAAAGCAATTGACATTTGCTGATCTACAAGCATTACCAAAGAGTCAAAATGATGGAATTATTCCAAAGAATCCGATAAAATAGACTATTACATCCAAGGAATCTCTTCAGGAATCTCAGCAAAGATATTGGCTGGAAGTGCTACCTTAATTTTAGAAACATAACCAAGTTGTTCTGTAGTAGACTTTTGCCAAACTGAATACTCAGCAAAATTGTTCATTTTGAGTATTGGATTATTATCCCTATTCCAATCCAGTGTTTGCATCTCTACACTGGGTGCTTCATGACCAGTACAAACCAATAAGTCACCAAGCAAGCCCTTCAAGACCTTCAATGAATCCCAATGCGCATGTTCCCGACCACTGGGTAAATCGTCCCGACCTACACCACCTTCTCCGGTGAATAAAAAATCGCCAGTAAAGACATGCTTAGAGGTAACAACCAACATTGAGTCTTCTGTATGACCTGGTACATGATGGAAAGTTATGGTATGATTGCCAAGGCTCAAAACACTATTTGAGTTTACGAATTTAGTTACCCCAAGTGAAGGTGTAGAATGCCACATTACGTAATGGCAGCCCACCGACTCTGCAATAGTGAAACAACCAGTAATGTGATCTGCATGAGTATGTGTTGCAATGCACATTGTTAGCGTTAAATCTAATTGTTCGATGGTGGCTAAATAGGAATTAGTAAAATCATAAACTGGATCTATTATAGCTGCTTCTTTTGACTCATCATCCCAAATCAAGTAGGTCTTGGCCCATCCCTCTGTGTTCAATTGTTGCATCTGCATAGTTAGGCCTAGAAGCATTTATTCTATAATTTCAATGTCTGGGATTTTATTGTCAATGGTTAAACATAATGCCATATACGGACAGATATGAGCCACCCTGATGTTGTCGTTTATCTAGAACACGACGGCAAAGTGTTGCTGGTTGACCAACAAGGTAATGGCCCGCAAAAACCGATTAAAGGTAGAGTTGACAACTCTGAAATCCTACGATTCCCAACCGTTGAAGAAGTGGCCAACTATAGCATTGAATATGATGCTAAACTAACCATTAGAATTGTTTTTGGCAACCAAGTAATCAAAGTAATCAAAGCCTATCCTAAAATATCGTGGCCTAAAGAATGGGCATGGAAAGATAGTGTGGTCTCTGATAATTCGGTTCATCCAGTAGCAAGAGAATCAATTTATCGAAGTGTTCATCGACTCGTATCTAAGGTAATTATCAGAAATGACTCAGGGCAGGTATTGTTGGCCAAGGTGAAGCGTGGTCATTTCACTGGCTTTTGGACCTTACCAGGCGGCTATATGGATCATGATGAACACCCATCAATCGGCTGTGTAAGAGAAACTATGGAAGAATTAGGTATTAATATCCAATTAAATGATATCAAACCGGTAATAACTCAAAAAATATTTAATGATGAAGGTATTTCATTTGTGTCCTTTACCTACCAAGCAACTTGGAATGGGGATATTAGCGAACTAGCGCTACAAACCGAGGAAATAGAAGAAGCATTATGGTTCAGTCCAGACCAGGCATTAGAAAACGCAGTGTCTTTTTTTGACTCACAAGCATTGCAAGCTGCCCTTTAGAGGTCTAGTATAGACTTAGCAGCATCAAAGGAGTCTTGTAGCCCTTCTGGCCTAGAGCCACCACCTTGAGCGAAAGTTGGCCTTCCACCACCCCCACCAGAAATGTGAGGAATAATCGCTTGAAGGATTTCTATTGCGTTGTACTTCTCGCTAGCCACTGAATTTTCCGTAGTGGCAACCATTAATTTTCCACCACCTTCTTTAGAACCTAATATGGCTAGAGTTGGTTGAGAATCATCTAGAGTTAATTCTTTCAGCATCTTAGACATGTTTTTCAGCCCACCGTCTGATTCCATGATAACAATCCTCACACCGTCTTTAGATACACTGGAATCATCTCCACCACTAGTTCTTAGACGAACGATTTCAGCCTCTAATGCCTCTATACGTTTACGCTGTTCTTTCCATTCACCAAAGAAACGTTCTGCGGTTTTTGGAACATCTGCTACATTGACACCAAACACTTCACCTGTTTGACGCAGAATTCCATCCTGCTCTCTAGCATAATCAAGCGCTGCTTGACCTGCAACAATATGTAATCGCTCGACACCGTCTTGTACTGCTGCTGAGCGAACTAATCGTATTGAACCAATTTGTCCAAGTTCATCATGGTGAGTGCCCCCACAGGCTTGAATATCGTGATCTGAAATTCTCAAAACCCGAATCATGTTGCCTTTTGGTGCACCACCTTGGTACAAATCAAAACCATGCTTGCGGTCAGCATCTTTACGATTTAGAATAGTCTTTTCAGTTTTGTGAACTTGAACTATTACTTCATTAGCCATCTTTTCAATCAAGTCTAAATCTTGTCTTGTTAGACGATTATAGTGAGTAATATCTAATCTTGCTGAATCAACTGCCTTGTTAGCGCCTGCTTGGTAAATATGTGGTCCTAAGATACGTCTTACTGCACCACCCACAATATGTACTGATGTGTGGTGGTCCATCAGTTGCTTTCGTCGATTCCAATCTAAACTGCCATGAACTAAATCTCCATTACTAAGCGGACCATCTGTCAAATGAACGATATGATTGCCGATTTTAGCGACGTGTAAAACTCGACAATGAACAGAATCAGTCGATAAGACACCCATGTCTGACTCTTGTCCACCACCTTCTGGATAGAAACAAGTGCGGTCTAAAATAACCCCGTGAGTGATGTCTTTTGACAGTCCTTCTTGATTTATTTCCGCACAAAACAAAACACTTGCATCAAACTCAAATTGGTATACATCGTCATAGTATAGCGGACTTGTTGCAGGTAGATGGTCAATTCCTTCAATCAGTTTTGATTCGGTATTTTCTTTAGCCGCATCTTTGGCCATTTTGGCATGTCGCTGGGCCAACTCAGCGGTAAATCCGGTTCGAAGTGATACTGATTTCCAACCAGAACGTATGGCCAATGAAATCGCCATTTCAGGAGCGATACCGTGTGAATCATTGAGCGAAAACAATAATTCATCAGGAATTGATTCTGTTGTTTTGTCAACATTGTTTAGCATAGTTTTGATTACCTGCTCACCCTTACGCAACATCTCAACATATTTGGCTTCCTCAAGGTTGAGTATTGTTGCAATACCATCGTGAGTTTGTTTCATAGTTTTATTACCCAAATTAACCTCTACATGGTGAATTGCTAAGTCGGCTAGCGAGACATCGATACCAAGTTCATCACGCATTCTAAGCGTTCTTCGTGCCAACATCCTTGCTAGATATCCTGCTTTAGCATTGGAAGGTACAAGACCGTCTCCTAGCATGTTACATAGTGCGTGAAGATGGTCTGGAATCGCGTAAATCCTCGATAATGGATCTGTTATTGCAGTAAATTGTTCACTTGAAATTTCGATACCGCGCTTAGCAAGCCTTTGAAGAAATGTGGCTAACAGTTCTTCCCCATCAACCCCCGCTTCGATATTCATAATCCCATTCAGCCGACTCATTTCGCCAAGAATTCGGTCAAGGTCTAAATCAGGCCATTGCTTAGCAACTCCTTCAAAGCCCGCTAAATCCTTGAGCCACGCAACAGTTTGAGGATAAATTGCTTCGTAAATTGTTGGAGTACCTGCAGCAGCCCAACAAAACCTTTCTAGTCCATACCCAGTATCAATAATTTGCAGTGGCATTTCACTATATTTGTCGCCTTTTATCTCAACATCGCCGTCTTCATCTTCATGAAGGTTCATGAACACTAAAGTTGCTAATTCAAG
>PBTA01000024.1 GCA_002726395.1 Methanobacteriota archaeon
TCAACCAATGGCTCAACCAATGCCACAACCAGCAATGGAATATGCTCCACCTGTACAAACTCCTCAAGGACCACCACTGCCTCCTGAAGGACTACCACCAAATTGGACCATGGAGCAGTGGGCTTGGTATGGTGAAGATTACTTACGTAATCGTTGAAGGAATCACGCTATCTTTTATACCAACATCTACTACGGTAGTTGATGAATAATTACCTGGCTCGCCTAATGCGTTATTGGCTATGCTTGGGTACCTTGTACGACATAGCCTTTGCGCTAATTTTTTCGTCGTTAATTGCCATACTATTGCAAGTTTCATCGCTCATTGATTATTTATTGATCTTTAGTGCTTGCTGGTTTACTATCGAACTTTTCTGGTGGTTGGTAGATAAATTTGGCTCGACCTTGCAAAGAAACCGAATAATTCGCAAATACTTCCTTGGCTCGCAATTCAAAAAGCGTTGATTAAACCCAATCGTTATCTATTTTTTTATTTAAACTATCTAAGAACTCATTTAGATATTCATCAGGAGTTTGCCCATTTAATCTCACTGTGATCCAAAAATAGATTCCAATTATTATGGCGGCTGCTAGCAATACTATGCCAATAAAACCAACTGCATCAGATACCATCGTAAATCACCCTTCTTGAGATTTAACTTTAGTCGACTGAAGTAGTTAACAGTGGCGCCGATTATGGGGCTCGAACCCATGACCTTGGGATTAACAGTCCCACGCTCCACCAGCTAAGCTAAATCGGCATCGTGAGCGAATAACATCTCCTTTATGAGCAATTCGGCCGCGATGTGATTATCTGATAATCTCAATCAAGCGGGGTTTTGGCTTGATTGGCTTAGATGAAATTGTAATACATTCAGTTAGTGATTGCTTCTCTTGTGCTGTAAGGTCAACATTATGATGGAATTTTATCCAGGTTTCGCCCTTATTGATTGCTTGGCCTCGCTTAACTAGGATTTCAAATCCAATCTCAGGAGTAATTGTGTCTTCCATAGCGAACCTACCGGCTCCATGGTTGCGGGCAATCTCTGCTAAGGTCATTGAGGTAATTGCTGAGACATAGCCTTGGCTAGTTGACTCAATCGTGGTAATTTGTTTACTCTTTTCAAGTAATTTTGTTGGTTCTAAAATAAGTAACTCAACATCTGTCTGACTAACGCCTTGGGCTAAGCACATTTGCTTGAACTTAGCCAAAGCCTTGCCATTATCTAGAACATTATTCATCATTGCTTGGCCGGTAAATTCGTCACTGGCTGTGCCGGATAAGACCAGCAAGGCTGTACCTTGGAGTACGACCAATTCTCTGGTATCACTAGACCCTTGCCCTTTGAGCACCTCAATACTACCAAGAATTTCCAAACCATTGCCAACATATCGCCCTATTGGGTAATCCATTTGGGTAATTTGAGCAATTGTCTTGATGCCGAGTCCCTGCGCTGCACCAACCATGGATTTAGCCAGTGCTTCAGCGTCGGAAAAAGATTGCATAAATGCACCCTCGCCACATTTGACATCGAGAACTAGAGATCCAAGGCCTTCTGCCGCCTTTTTGGAGATAATTGACGCAGTGATAAGCGGAATGCTATCAATGGTATTAGTTACGTCTCTAATAGCATACAATAAGCCATCTGCTGGTGCAATTGCTGCATTTTGCGCAGCGATACAACAACCGATTGCTGCTACTTGGTCTTGCATTTGTTGTGGNTTAAGNGTGCAATTNAANCCATTAATTGATTCTAACTTGTCAATAGTCCCACCAGTGTGTCCTAGTCCTCGACCTGCTAGCATTGGTACTTTGAGTCCGCATGCNGCTAAAGCAGGCGCAAGCATTAGCGACATTTTGTCACCCACTCCCCCAGTACTATGTTTGTCAACCACTAGGGAATTATCTTGCCAAGCAATTATTGAGCCTGACTCCATCATTCCTTTGGTTAGTATTGTGGTTTCATCAACCGATATNCCATTGCTATGAACNGCTTTCAACCATTGTTCAACATAATTAATGTCGATATTTCTAGTCGCTACTGACTNGATGAATCGACTCAGTAAATNTAAGTCCATGGTTTGCTGCTGCTCTATTTGGCTTATCAGTNTCAAAACCTCTGATGAGTGCATAAGATCAACCTAGTTTTTTGCTAAGCCAATTTCGACCAATCTTTGATGGAGATAATCACCAGCATTAATCGATTGGAAATCAGCCTTGCCACTGGTCATCTCAATGAACTCTGGTCTTGGAGTCAAATCGATTGAATTGCGTGGGTGAACAAACATTGGCATCGAGAAGCGACGGACAGACTTAGATGCCGGGTTTACCACTCGGTGGGTTGTGGATTTGAATAATCCATTAGTCAGGTTCTGTATCATATCGCCAGAATCAACAATGATGTTNCGTTCATCNCCTGCCACTTTTATCCACGTACCGTCATGGTCCATTACCTCAAGACCATCAGCAGTGGCAGTAACTAGTAGCGTGATGAAATTAATATCTTCGTGAGCTGCTGACCGGACTGCACCNTCTTGAACATCTTCTCCAAGGGGTGGGTAGTGAATAATACGCATAATGGTATTTCCATCATCGGTCATTTCGGGCAGCCAATTTGCTTCTTTGCCAAGATATATGCTACAAGCAGCCAGTAATTCTCTTGATACATGTTCCATTCTGTTATACAAGTCGTCAATAGTTTCCTTGAATTGTGGTACATCAGCATCAGGCCAAACATTTTGCGGATAAGTAGGATGTTCACCAGGTTGGTGAGTGCGGCCGGTTTGCCAAAATTCTTTCAAATCAGGTGCTGGATTATCTTTGGCATGCTCAACACCAAAAGCTGTATAGCCACGTTGATGAGAGATTTCTGAGCGTGAATAGTTGGATTTACTGTTTTGGTCAAGTCCGAAAAAAGCATCTCCATTGTCATATGATTGATGGATTAACTCTAATGGTATTCCGTGGTTTTTCAAGGCGAAGAATCCGATGTCCTTGAGTGAATTGCCGACAAGTTCAATGAAGTCATTACGTCGGTCTTGGTCACCAGATAGATAGTCGGCAAAATCTACTACAGGTATGCTTCGTGTCATGTTATCACNTCGTGGTAATGACGGNACCGTATGAACTCTATGTCAGTTAGGCAGCAAAATCTGTTATTTTATCAGTCACGGATTTTTGACAAGAGTCTAATCATTTCGATGTATATCCAAATTATTGTCACTAACACACCAAATGCGCCCCACCATTCTGCATTCTTAGGTGCTTGCCACTTTACCCCAGATTCAATGAAGCCAAAATCAGAAATTAGGCTTAATGCTGCAATTGAAAGAACAAATATGGTGAAACCAATGCCAATAGGGCCAGAGGAATGAACAAATGGTACTTCATAGGCAGTAAATAATGAAAAGAATATTGAGACAAGATACAGCATCATTATTGCCCCTACTAGGCTGCCAATCACTTTGTTAAAAGTTGGAGTTGGTCTAATGACTCTAGATGAGTAAATAATTAGCATTCCACCGGTGATAAACAGTGTGCCAAATGCTGCTTGAATGATAATACCAGTGTAAAATGCTTCAAACACTAAAGAAATTGCTCCAACAAACATTCCTTGTAATACTGCATAAATAGTCATCAATGCTCCAGGATTTTCAGGCCTCATGATAAACAGCATCAATGCGACTACAATTCCGCCGAGTAATCCACCCCATGCCATGCCACTGATTACTGAAGTATTTCCTGCGGCTAATGCATCAAGAGCAACATAAGCTGAAATGAATGCAGTAATTGTCACAATCCCAAGCAAGTAGGCAAGTTTGCCGATTGTACCTTGCAAAGTCATGGTGCTTTGTCCTTGAATATTGGACCAAAAATTCTGAGTCATAACCGGATTACTAGTAGAGTAACGCATCTTTATCAGTCCTGCTAATGTTAAGTCCTTTGTCAATCTTACGATGTTATTGGTTGCCTTCGAGTTGTTCTTGATAGTATTCAGCAAGTTGGTCAATTGTCCATCCGTTGTCGAGATAACGTTGGATTACATCCTCTGTCCACCCGGGAAATTTGGCTAATTCATCAGGTGAGAAATTGCTGCTCTCCTCAGTAGTCTGGCTTTCACCACTACCGTCGAGCACCGGCATTGCCCATGATTCAGTATCAACAGATTCTGAATTCTCAACTAACATCATTTCTTGTTCCTCAAGGCTTACTAAATTTTTAGCCTCGATTGCCTTACTTTCTAACTGCTTTAGGATGATAAATGCCCCAATTGAAAAGATTGCTGCTACTATCATAACAATCAACATGGTGTTTTTACCAGTGTCATCATTTTCGCCATCGCTAGCATCAGCCAGTTCAGCCAATTGATCGGCTGAGCATCCATCAAAGTCAGTTAGAGCATCTGGTTCAGTATCTGGGCACAAATCAAACTTATTTGGTATGGTGTCCATGTCGTCATCTGCTTCTGGATCGACACTGTCATCATCTTGTGGCTCGGTTGGAGAGTTGCCAGATGAAAGGTCGCAACCATATTGTTCAGTATCTTTGATACCATCGCCATCAGCGTCCTCTAGGTTCAAAGCATCGTAAATAGCCACATTAGCAACTGAGGTGTTAAGGGCTGTTCTTTGAGCCCAAGTAATCTCTATGGAATCAATAGCACAATCGCCGTCAGTATCTGCTAACATTGGGTGGCTACCTTGTTTTTGCTCGTCCGTATTGTTGACTCCATCACCGTCTGAATCAAACATGTCTTCNGTTACTCCTGAAGGCATTGTACGCTTGGTTCTGTTTAGTCCATTAGCAACTTCATATTTGTCAGTCAGTGAATCTTGGTCAGTATCTGTGACATTGTCTAGGCGATTCCAATCTGCATGCCATCCATCTAGGTAATATTGAGTAATAACAGATGAATGAATAATTACTCCCATCTCACGGTTACGNTTCATTGCAGAACTACCCATGTTTATTGAGGAGACAAGTACGCTTTCCCCATCAACAATAATTCCTTTGTTGTGCAACTTAGCGACATCATCGTCTTCACCCATAACAACAGCAGAAGCATCTAATCCCTCGGTGCTATTCCACACTTCATTGAACAAGTCAACTACTTCTTGGTCATCATCATCAAGGTATGCGCCGTTGATAATTAAATGAACACCAACTCCCTGCATTGCAACATCATGTAGAGCCGTAATTATTGGGTTTTCATCCCCCCAGCCATATGACCAGTCAGCATCAAGAGTCTGTTGAGAAAGTAAGACCTCATCTTCAGCAGACATTATGAATTCAACAATCTTAGTAACACAATTAGTTGGGCAAGTGAGTAATTCTCCTGAAATACTGGTTTGGATAGCTGATTGAACCCCCCCACCACCGATAGTACCTGGTGGATAGAATTGATACTGATCATAGTCATTTAGCGCCATTAATTCAGCAAATTCTTTGTCAAGATTAAATTGCTGTTCAACCATTTGTGCTAAATCATCATTATCAATGATGACACTCCATTCGACATTGCCTCTAACGTCGGGAGCAGGAACCGATGAAGGTTTCCAATTTCCAGATGACATCCAAATACTGTTTGAATCTCTTACCNCTACTTTACTGTGCAAGTACAAATATGGTTCATTTGAATCAATGTTAAACTCATAGACAGTCGCACCCGCTTGAATTAGCGCGTAAGCATAATCGTTCTTGTATTGCAAATCTGTTTCTGACCAAATATTACAATTATAACATCCTGGATCAAGCATCAATTCTACATTTACGCCTCTGTTCAAGGCATCTAACAAGGCTTGAACGAGATTTGCTTCCTGCATTTGGTATAGTTGAATTTGCAGACTAGTTTGACTACCATCAATCCATTCAATCAACTCCAACAAACCATTTTGCGGTCCAACAATTGGGGTTACGATAGATTCTCCTTCACTAAAGTCAGTAGCCAAGCAAAGAGTATTGTGTAATCCACTTATTGACCACAAATATTTCCAATCATCAGCACTATCAGTGTCCGGTAGATTATTGCAACCATCACCTCTAANGTAGATAAATTCATCATCAGATACACTATTTGTCGGTACTGAGATGGCTTCACTGGTCCATCCTGCATGACTAGCAGGTCCACTATCAAACACGAAAGCATCAGATAGGTTGCCACTTGGGTCCAAGATGGTAATCACTACGCCAGTGTCAGGGATATACAAGTCAGAACAACCAATGTCGCTAAATTGTAAGNATACNGGATTNATCTCGTCGATAAATGTCATGCCTTGGCCAGTAAAGGAATTCATAGCGTTACTATCAGAGATAATAATACTAGACATCGAAGGGAAAAACATAGTTGAATCAATATCACACTCGTACACAGTGCCATCATTTATGCTGATTTGCCAATCCATTAGGTAAGCATCATTTTGACCGATATTTTTGAGTTGAATAAATTCATTGTCATAAGGTGAGACACGAGTTAGCAGTATGTCCCCAGCTGTGGCGAAATCACTCGACACAACATTTTCAGTACCCGGTGTTGGATAAGCTGCTACACTCCAGTCGACTCCATTATCTGAAATCCAAGATTGACAGGTGATGGTAGTCAACCCTTCACCGTGAACAGAAGATTCACTGATNACCANTCCATCTGGGTTATAAATTTCAGGTAANTCCGTAGCCCACAAAAATTGGTATGGTAAACTAATAAGGGCATATTCTCCNGGNGCAACAACAGTTGATTTAGAGGAATTTACTATGACGCTGAGTGAATTAGTATTGTCTAATTCTCCAGTTTNAAGGATAAAATGACGGTTTGTGGCTGTATCAATGCGCCATCTTAGCAAATCGATTGCCGATGTGCCATTATTATAGATCTCAATCCAATCATTTACCGTGCCGTCTAGGTCATCACACCAGCCCATATACTCTGTGACAATAACTTCGTTAGAGCCAATATATTGCGGCCACTGAGGATTTATNTCGCCTGGTGTAGCCCAAGCAGGCTCTACCCAACCAGNNATTCCAGATGNNGACATNNTNGTNTAACCAGCATGACTNCTGCNAGGNGGNATCATTGAGNTGTTTTCNGATGATACNNNCCANGCTACNGAATCAACAATTGCAGCNCTGTCNTCAACNANAGTNATGAGGTCNGANGTTTGTTTTAGATAGAATGAGTTGGTACCATTCAGCGCTATNAANGCAACATCGNCAGGTTGGATTATNGCATCTTGTTGGAGTGGGAAATTGTNNGCTCCTAGAGTGAAACTTCGACTGCTNGAGGCTTTCAATTTCCAACCTGTTAAATCNACAGCAACANTATCATTNTTGTATANTTCAATCCANTCTCCCAGTGGCCATGATTGNGTGTCCAGTCCCAGACCATCAGGTAAGATTTCACTAAATTGTAAATCCTTCATTGAGTATGGCTCATCACCCGGTTCTGGTTGTCCAGGAGTCAGCCAATTTGAGGGCAGCCATGGAGCACCAATATTTGCTAAATCTCTTACCATTGATACGTTATCGCCAAAGTAATTACTATGCCATCCTGAATCAACGATAATTCCATTATCATCTTTCATTACTAAATGTTCGTAGTAATCATATAGGTCAAAATTATTAGACATTTGAACCAATCTTCGCTCGTCAGGGGATATATCGGTGGTACTAGAGTGGGATTGATTGAAGATAATTGTTCCAGGGTCAAAGTATAGGATTTCTCCTCTACCGTTGGTGATGCTCCAGCCAAGTAGGTTAATTGATGATGAGCCATTGTTGTAGATTTCAATCCATTTGCCATCTGGGAAGTTACCGGTTGTGTTGGTTGAAGAGAGATATTCAGTAATGGTTAGGTCACTGGCCATGGTTGGCAGAGTATTAATTTCGCCGATATTAGTTGTATTTACCGTAGGGTATGCAGAGGTATACATTTCATCTGTGCCGTGTGTACGGGACAGGCTGAAACCTGGCTCATTTGAAGTCCAGT
>PBTA01000025.1 GCA_002726395.1 Methanobacteriota archaeon
TATGCATTAGCGCTCAATATATCGCTAATAATCTGGCCCCAATATTTAAAGTGTGCCAATCACGACATTTTTAATTTATGGTCGAATGTATCTCGGTAAACCTATTCAAGTGTTGCGACCCAGTTGATAAATATCTAAATAGAGAAATTACAAAAATATCGCCCTTTATGAAAAAAATATAGAAACCTATAAAGTTCTGTGGTCTACTGTCCGCACGGAGTTACTTTTTTTGGGGAGCCGTTTATTGAAAACAGTGCTTTTTCATTCCCATCCAGTGGCAGCAGGCATCGTAATAACAGGACTGTGCGTTTTGGCTATATGCGGTTACGCAAAATTTATCAATCATGTTTTAGAGCGACCTGAAATATAACTTTAGGACTCAGATCCAAACGGAATAACAAAAGGTATTTTCAGCACGCTTTCAAAGTCCATTATCAAAAAATTCAGATAAAAACCTTTAAGCTGAAAGTCAAACAGTTTACCAATATCTCGAAATTTAACTTTTTTTAAACATAATTGAACGAAAAGTGACATATATAAGTCATTTTTTTCCTATAATGCTATTTTCAAAAATAATTTTCCTTGCCTCTATGTATTGCTAGCGATACAAAAAAGCGGTTGAGGGGTCACACCTTGTTCCGGAGTGTTCTCGATTTGGTGACTAATTTCGCATCATTACCTGTTTACTTTGATCACGCGATTGGATTGGAAATACTATGAAGGCCATACTCTCAGCAGTGGTTTTTCTCTTTGGATTTAATTCGGCCCTTGCAGCGTCCAGTGCGACTAACACCTCCTCATCAACTCTGGGAAAGGAGAAACATAAAGTTGACGTGATGTTATTAATGGACAAAGTATTCAATATAAATTTGAGCACTAGCTCTTATGATATTGAGGCTGAGATTATATTGAAATGGGTTGATCACCAAGCCGTTAAAACTATTAAAAATAAATTTCCCGAGCACACTCTTACCGGTGACAGATTTCACAAAGCGATGGAAACTATTTGGCACCCAGAATTTGTAGTCTCAAATGAGTTAATGCCTAGAATTACCGACTTCAAAACACTCAAAGTTTATGACGACGGAACATTAGAAGTTTTTGAAAAATTTATTTCTCAAATCGCTATAGATGCGGACATTCATGAGTACCCCTTTGGAGAAATAGATCTTACATTAGACATCTCCGCATTTACACACGAAGCAAATGAAATGGTCTTAAACCCAGTATACTTTGAGATAGGTCATGGACACGAGAACGAACAAGTTGTAAAGGGGCCGTGGCAATTGGCTAATAAATATGTAAAACAAGAAATCGATCAGCGACTGAGTAGTCATGAAGCCTTGTTTTCACATAATAAATTCCATTTTGTATTAACGCACGATTTTATGGATTCGTTGCAAAAGGTGATTTTCCCAATTGGCGCTGTTATGCTCTTCTCGACTTTCATGAATTTTTTTGCTTCATTAAAATTTGGCCCCAATGCCGATTGGAGGATCGGTGGTCAAATTACTCTTATTCTAACATTATTCGCATTAAAATTCTCTCTGGCTGATGAAATACCTGTTACGCATTACCTAAATTTTATCGACGAGCTATTCATTATTGCTACAATAGTAGTAGGTTTAAATCTGCTTACTAGTGTCGTAATAAATAACATGTATCAACGGAATCCAGATGGTGCGGCTGCATCTTTTGAATTAACTTATAAAGTTCTCCAACCAATAATAATGATTGCGATGTTAATGTGGGCAGTGTATTCAATATTTTTTGGATTTGAACCGCCGTCTGGAGGCGGTCATTGATTACTTATAGCGGTTTACCTTATTTTCTTTTTCGTCTTTTTTGTAACATTATTTTTGACCCAAATGGCGTCATGATTTCGGCCATCCAGACAGGGAAGTGAGTGGCTCTAATTCCTTTTCCTTTTACTCTGGGAGCGGGGAAAAGATGACGGTTAATTTTATACAATCGCCGCGGCACCCTCCCGCCCGCGGCAAGTAGACCTATGTCCTCTTTCTTTAAATTAGGTTCTATCGGGCTTTTATCATTATCCCGACGAGTTTTCTTTTTGCACCCGTCATGATCATTAATATCGCCGGCCTCTTTGGTTCTTCTCAATTTTGATTTTTCCTTTTGTAAAAAGCACCGCGGTCGTTTCGCATTTTATCACTTGAAGATAGCGCTCTACCTGAAACAGACAAAGGGTGGCAGAACACAATATCTCAAACGGGGAATTCAGTAAGCATTATGGAGATTTTGGCGAAGGCTCCCAATAGTTCAGTTGATCTTGATTTTATATTTATCTAGGAAACTGTCAGACGTATCATTCTTATTTTCCTTTTTGGTTTTTTCTTGCATGGGTTTAATTGAATCAGATCTTGTAGTTGGTTTCTCTTGCGCAGGTCTAATAAAATCCAGTTTTGAAGTTGGTTTTTCCATCATTTCTTCCGTTTCCAGAGCTTGTGATGGGGTTGTCTTACTATTTTCGACTTCTATCTGGAATGGCTCGCCACCTTGAAAGGGCTCTGTCATTTTACCAGCCCCATCAACCACACTATTATCTCCGCCTCCAGGTCTCGGGGATAATATATTGTTTTTGTCTTCAGTATTTAAAATTATAGGAAGGCCATCTTTATCCCCTATTATAACAACTTTTGTATTATTCGATTTAGAGAGTTCTAGAGTCGCTTGTATCCCCCTCCAACGTAAATAACTTTCTGTTATTCCAGGCGCAATTATCTCTTGAAAAGATCTAATTCCCTCTGCTTCGAGTCGTTTCCGTCGTCTTTCTTTATCCTCCAACATGAGCCGAAATTCATATGACTCGTTTATGTGACGCACTTTCTCTTTTTCTTCTATCGCTCTAGCAACAAATGTAGGTAACCTCACATGGGCCATCAAAACATCTTCTGTTTTAACATAGTAACCCATAAAATCTGTATTTGATGCGACCCCTTTCATCGACTCCGAAAATTGCGCTTCAATAGATTTCTGAACACGACTTCGCCTGTCTGAGTAAAGATCAGATGCCTGGTTTTTACTTAGATAGGATAGTGCCAGCTCTCTCAATTGAGGCTTTAACAAAGTCTCTTCATAGTCCGGCCCTATAGACTTATGCAAGTATCCTACTTTGTCCGCCGCTATCGTATAACGCGCGACAAAATTCACAGAGACTTTAAGGCCGTCGCTACTTAAACCTTCTACTTCTATAGATACCGATCGCAACCTAGCATCGTAAATATAAAGCCTATCCCACGGAAAAATTACAGAAATACCTTCGGGTACTACTCCCTCACTCGATAGATCCGTCCCATCAAAAAATCTATACCATATAACTCCTACATGCCCTGGTTGAATTGTATGAACGATCCGAGGGTACAGAACGACAACGATAAAGAACGTCAAGAATCCTAGACCTAAAAGAGTAGCCCAAGTGCGTCGAACCCATTTTTTTATAGAATTAATCATGAAACGTTCCCGGATCAAAGTTTACACTTTTACCTTCTTCCATATGAAGTTGATTATCGGGCACATCAAAAAATCGACTATCATGGGTGATAGCTACGATGGTAACATCTTTCTTTTTGATTTCTGGCAATAACTCCCGATAGAATTTACGACGAAACAAGGGGTCTTGATCAGCAGCCCACTCATCAAGGACCAGTATCTTTTTCTTTTCTAAAATTGCAGCCACTAACGCTACTCTTTTTCTTTGGCCACTTGAGAGATCTACATTAGAGATAACCCCGTCTTCTATGTAAACTTTTTCGGGGAGTTCATATAATTCAAGCAATTCTTCTGATAACTCTTCGTCAAAATCTTGGACACCGTCAAGATACCGGGACAGATGAAAGTCGCCAAACACTGTCGCAAATAATTCTCTATAGCTTTGATAATTATTTGGCCGAAGTTTTTTTCCATCCACTAGAATACTTCCAGACGTAGGAGGGTAAAGCGCAGTAAGTACACGCATTAACGTTGTTTTACCCGACCCATTTCCTCCGGTAATGAACAGAGTTTCGCCTCTTTTTATGACTAAATTTATTGGCCCCATTGAGAACGGCGGCGCATCGTCGATCGGGTCTGCGTCGAATTTAAAAACTACGTCTTTAAGCTCAATCGTTTTAAAGTCGACAAATTTATCAACAACCTCGCTAGACTGTGGCTTGTCCGGATCTATTACTATATCTTCATTTTTTTCACGGTACTCGGCTAATTTGTCCTCTAGCGCTGTTATCGATCTTATACCCGCCTCCGCCGCTTTATACATAGGAACTGAGCCAACGAGACCCGAGATAGGGCCAATTATGAAAAGGACCGCCGTAGTAGACATTTGAACTACGCTAGAGTAGGTATCCGAAAGTGTAGGAACAACAAAAACCATAACTGCCAAGAGAAGATAAAATATTGAGTTTGAGTATACAAAATGTGCCGCGTACCTTTCTTGGACGTTACGCCGGCCTTTCATAGCTCGTTCACTGATTCTTTGAGCTCTATCAATGATTGTTCGAGCCCTATAACTGTTTATTTTACTTTCTTTGAACCCATCTACCATATCACTGACGACAGAATAAAATTCGTTTTCTTCTTTAAGTGACTCGTACGCGTCATAATCCATATCGCCGAATTTAATGAAATAGTAATAAATTGCTATACCAAGAAAAATAGCTAACACAATAAGAGATGTGAACGATAAGTAACCTATGTAAAGCGTTGTAAATACAGTCATTACAAGCATCTGAAGGCATATCGCTAGAGTTGATGCGGATTGAGACAAAGTTTGCGTATGCTGAGCAACCCCTTGGTATATCACAGCGCGTCCCAGCGACTCCACATCCAATAACTCACAGCCTGACAATGACTTAACAATGCGGGTTCTCACCTTATGGATAATCGTTTCCATCTGTGATGCAGCCTCGATTAAAAGCCACCGTTCCGTAAGATTGTAAAAAATGAAACTACCCACAAAAGCCAACGCATACAGAGGTCTAACTTCATTATCCCCTGCATGCTGAGACGCAGCATTAATCATGGCGAGGATTAGCGCATTCGACACTCCGGAGACAAAGGCTACAATCACAGCTTTCCTTGGCGCAACCGTCGACTCACGAAGAATAAAGGAGATTAAAATTGATTTTGTCATTGTTGTTTATCTTTTGGAGGAAATATAACTCCCCTTGCTTCTAGACGTTTCCTCAAAATAATCGAAAAAATTACTTATAACTGCTTCTTTGATCGCCCAAGTGCCAGTAGCATAATCGCCACTACAATAGGCGTGCAGACCAGTGCGACAAGGCAAACTCCTAAGCCGCCTATTCTGCTGTTTCTGCCGAAAAAACCGACGAGAATACACAAAAGAAAATATAGAAAAACTGCTGTAGACAAGAGAAACATGTTTTCAGACTTTTCTTAGGCAAATTTCTTTGACGGCACCATAGACACGCCTATCTATTAAGCGCCGCATTCAAAAGTTAAGAGGTTTTCGCCGTCTGTTTGTCATCTGCCGCGGCATTTGTCCCTGCTTTTTGATTAACGACCGCAGTCTCAAACTCGGCTTTAAAATACTCTCGAGCAGCCACTGGATTCAACGTAATCAAATTCCCTCCACTCTCAAAGTGCTGGGTAAATACCTTTCCTAGAGCATAGGTACTAGCGGCTGCAAACGCAGCTCCCGTTGTCATTCCTAAAATTGTCCCAACCCCTGGGACAGCTTTCACGAGGCTTGATGCTGTATGGGCCATTCCAGCAGGTACTACAGCCGCAATCAAAGAGCTAATAATCGTCTTAGCTGCTTCCTTTTTAAACGGAATATCATATATTCTCGCTATATCGGCGAGCATTTTTATCTGTATTGCTGAGATACCAGCCAGATCTAATCCGGGAACAGGAACTAAACCTGCCCCAGCAGCCCACGGTAAATGTTTTGTTATCGTCATTGAGGCCAATACATGTCGTTCCTGATCCTCCATGAGCTCTACCTCTTCTACCGTGACTTCCTCTTCAACCGCTTCTTTCTTTTCTGAAACCATTTGTTTGTCCTTATTATTTATTGATGTATCTATAAATTAAAAGCTTAATAGAATTCCCTTTATATACACCTAACGCCTTTTTTGTTTGGACCAGCATGCGCCTGGTTAATTACCCCGAAAAGTTAATGAAGAGCTAATGCCAAAACTTTTGAAATCTTAACCTTTCTTGCGACTGGCTTTTGTTTTCNCCATCGCAGACTCAAACTCTGTCTTGAAATATTCACGCGCAGCAATAGGATCCAATGTTACTAAGTTGCCACCACTCTCAAAATGCTGGATAAAAACCCGACCCAAAGCAAAAGTGAAGGCTGCAGCAAACGCCGCCCCAGCGCTCATGCCTAAGACTGTACCCACCCCAGGAACGATCTTCAGCGCGCTCGCCGCAACCTGGGTGAGACCAAAGCCCATACTCGACGGAATTGCAGCTGCCACGAAGGAACTAATAATATTTTTTGCTGCATCATCCCTGAATGGAACGTCGTAGATTTTTGCGATATCAGCAATCATCTTAACGTGAATACCGGTCACAGCAACTATATCAACCCCCGGGAGAGGTATTAGTGCAGCGGCAGCACAAAATGGAACATATTTATTTACAAGTTTCGTCGAAAGCTCATGATTTTCTAGTGGTTCTATCTCTTCGAAAGGTTCATCCTGAATTTCAATGCCTTCATCGACAGTTTGCGTTGCCATTTATATCTCTCCAAAACACTTAATTAATGATATGTGATTTCACAAAGCACTTCTTCGCNATCCGCTGTTCAAGGCATCACNTCAAAAGCCACACCAAAATATCAAAAACAGAATCTTGCGGTGTATTGTACTACCAATCTAATGGGCGCAACTTTCGCCCAAGCTTTCCTTAATGATTAGAGTCTTTTTATTTTCTTCCACCACGGNACCAGACCCGCTCTTCTACCGTCTTTCGTTATTAAGCTCATTGCTTTTGCTCCTATATAATTGTTTTGTGGCACCACCGCTTTGTACGCTAAATTGCACCNACTGTGCTGNGTCGTATCAGCCGAGTGTATGATTTATAAACATTTATNAGTCTTTGTAAATAAACTATTTTTTGNCATTAAAATGACTTTATTTCTTAATATAATTGCTATAATTATTTAACTTTTTTTTAATAATAAGCTTGTAATACAGCGCATAAAATCAGTCGTTATTTTACATACATTGTTGCTGCAATAGCTCAAGTATGCACCCGTGTCCCCATATAGACCATGCGCTAGATACGTTATTTATAACTATATTTTAGATCAACTCATCGCTCGTTTACTTAAACTAAATGAATTCAGTTATGGAATAGCAGATGGGTGTAAGGTAAACAGGTTTGACTTCACGCTAGAATGGTGGCGCCATATGTGCGTTGCCGTGATACGCTGTACCTCATCGTTACCCACATAATTATCGATCACAACAGCATTATGATGAGGTTTGGCTTTATTTCGGTTTACGCACCCAGTCTAAAGGACAATTGGTCAAAGAGGCTCTATCGATTTAAAAAAATAATAAGTGTTAAAATTTTAAGAAATTATGGGTATTAAGAACAAAATAAATAATAACGCGGATAATAGTGGAAACCATCTCTGAGTGAATTTTTCGACATAGTTACCCTTTTCTGTTTGCTCATGCATAAATAAGTAATTGCTATAAAATGAAAGAATAAGGTTTGAGGTTACTATAAGAAGGGCAAAGATAAATAAAACATCAATAAGTGCTAAATAATGTGTCGTAGGCACAGAGTCCGCTAAAGCAAATTTGTATGCAGGCACTGCAAAAAATAAAGCCCAATTCCCATAAGCTCTCCAATACCCATTGAGGGATCTTTCTTTATTNAGTGGGAAAAATATATTGATAATCATACTTAAAAGTATAATTGCGGCGATTGGGAAAATAACTTGTTGAACCGAATCCCAAAAATCATGCATTACTGTCACATGCGTAATCAAATAAGAAAACTTTTCTTCGCCGCCGTGGTTTAAGCTATTTCTAGCCTGAACCACAGTTCCTGTTTCTTTTACTGTCCAATTGCCCTTGACAACCACATGACCGTTACCTTCAGAGTCGCGATGTCCTATTTCAATTTTCTCCGGCACTAATATCATTTTCGAGATACTTCCGGAGTAACTAGAAATTTCCATGTAAAGATCTAAAACTCCAAAAGGGTAGCTTGGCATATTTGCGTCTATCGTCAGATTCACACGAAACTTTTCAAAAAGTTCGAATTTCCCCCGCTGAACACCAAGGGTTTTATAAAAAGTTTTTCTTGGCTTTGCAGCGTTTGCAATTAGAAACTCCGGGTGCCAAATGTTTGCAATAAAATTTTTGTACTCATTTCCATGAATAGTTTTAGAACCAAACTCTTTTTCAAAAGAGACAGTGTCTCCGTCCCAAGTTAATAAAACTTCTACAACGGCATCATAGTGGCCTCTTGATAAGTCAATATTTTGAATTCCTTCGAATAAAACTTTTGCACGAACTTCATGTTCTGTTCCAGAAGTTAAAGTAGAGTTTTCTNCAACTGAAAAATTCTGCCCAGAACTACTTAATGTTTGGACTAAAACACCTGCGCCACCAATAACGATTAAAACAAAGATAATAAGGGAAAAAAAAGCGCGCCTTATTTCTTTGCCTCTAACCATTTTAGTTGGCATAACCCTCTCATAATTAGTTGCTCCAACCGTCGAAATGACCCTCGAGAAAAATTGCCACACTATCAAGCACAGAATTGATGCAAATAGGGCGATGCCCACCCACTTAATAATTTTTGGACCAAACCTTGGCGATCAATATGTTAGAATTTTTCACCATATCTTGCCAATATCTTTTAAAACGAGATCAAGTGCTTCCAGCATGGGGGAATCTCAACTTGATTTGTCTCAGTCAACATTANAAGAATGTTAAACTATTTCAACTCATTGTAAAGAATGAACATTATTCATTAAAAGGCCTTGTATGTGCAATCGAAAATACATATAAAAACAGGGTTAGATCCGATGCAAACGCACAAAATACACTGAACAAACGGGCTGCTGACACGTCTAACAATTTAACTGTGGGTCGTCACTGCGCTTTATGTAAAATTACAAAATCATTCCGTGCGTCTTTTTGAATAATAAAAGAAGAGTTTATTTGTATCGACCATTAGGAGGATGCAACCATCTCGATATTGGATATGTAATTAAGCCTCTTTGAATTCCTCGGCATATTTTTCAGTCATTTTATGAATTTGTTTTTGTGATACCGTGGTACTTTTCTCAAAACTATCCATAAATAACTTGGCTATCAGCATAGTAGAGCTATAAGCTAACGCACCTACCGAAGCAGCGCCCATTAACGTCCCCAATCCAACAGCTGATTTGGACGCACTTCCAAAAATACTCATAGCTCCTGGAAAAGTTATCTTCGCTATACCTCCAAACGCTACCGTAGTTCCCCCACTAGTTATACTTAGCAAAGCAGTTTTTGCTCGATGTTTTGAGAATGGCACGTTATACAGTTTTGCTAGCGACATTATCAACCTAACTTGAAGGCCTGTTATAATTGCGACATCTACCCATGGTATTGGAATTCCTCCGGATGCAGCTGCCCAATTCGCATATAAATTAGCAATTTCTTGACCCTTAGCTCGAGCAGGACTTTGCAAGGTAACATCTTCAGATTTAGATGACCTATTATTGTCATTCGGTGCAGAGGCCGAATCCAGCTTTTTTAAGTTAACCGTTCTTGAGAATGTTCTGTTAGCATAGCCACCANTTTCTTTATTGGAGTCCTTCGGTGAATATACAAAACTTGGGAGTTTCTTTGCCATTATAGTTCTTATCCCGCGTTACTTAAAAATCATTTAAGAGGCCATCTATTTCGGTCGCCAAACAAGATATTTCTTCAGCCGCTATGCCACGCGGTTGCAAATATGATGGAGTGCTCCCAGATAATATCGCTTCTGCATAGGCCACCCGCGCAGAAAAGTGTTGATTACAAATCATAAAATTACGGACTTGAATATCCTGCTTGATTTGTCGTGCAATCAAGCTCTTCATATTCGCTTGAGTGAGAACAAAACGAACAAGTTTACGTGAATGGGCTTTTACTAACTCGTTGATTAGGTTGTAAGTATCAATGGCAACCTGAAAATCAATAGGCGATGGTCGTATTGGTATCAGAATACAATCTGAGTTTTTTATTGCTGCTTCTATAAGCGGCGACTCGAAACCTGGGGTGTCGATCAAAAGCCGATCTTTTCCCTTGTCCCTGTATGCCTTTATCTTTGTTTCTAACGTATCTTGACGGGCAGTTTCAAACTCAACTTGATGAAAGCCATGACCAAGTTGGCTTAGGCGCCACGCTGTTTGCGACGGGTCAGCATCAATATAACCAACCTTTTTACCTTGTTTACCCCAATAGACGCCTAAACAAGTGGCCAGGGTCGTTTTACCGCTACCACCTTTCATTGTTACGAGAGATATTACCTCCAACACAAATTCCAATCACATAAACTTGCAACTTCCCTCACCGTGAAAAAATATCTAAGTTAAAAAAAAACACAAGACCCAGTCTTAGCTTACTCACCCACGGTGTATTTCTTTCCAGTATCTCTTCCTTCGACAAAATCCATAATAGCTTTAGTAGAACTTTTCTTTACTATAGGTATAGAACCAAAAGGTGATACTCGGACTATCGTATTACAACTTATTCCATTTTTTAAATTACATTGGCTCACAGAAACTAGGGCATCTAAGTTGTCGCAATTCGTTACACCTTTATCGACAAAGACTGGGGCACCCTGTTTTTCTGATTGTTCAGAGGGATCAAGATTTACGAATAATAACGACATCCCTGTATGTTTGTAGGCTTTTTTAGGTTCATTTAATGGAGCACGAAACATAACGTTTACAACAGCATTAGTAATACCAGTTTGATTAAAATTTCTTAACCCGATTGTTGGAATACATTTTTTATTCTGAAAAGAATAACGAAGTCTACTCACGAATACTTCGACTAACCCGCCACCTGCTGAAACTTCCCAACTTCTGTTTATGTTCCCATTTTCATCTTGGACAAGTTTAATAGTGATATTATCACCAACATCNCTAGTACCCTCGATGATCAACTTACCGTCAATTGTGTACGGCATCCATGTGCCATCTGGATATATTATTACTTTAGAACTCTCTAAATCAACTAAATGCGGTTTATTATAAAATGATTGGGCTTGCGCCTTGCTTGCGTCTTCAGCTTCAGTTGAGCCCTTTTCCGCTGCAGTCCCGTGAGAAAAAATACCCATTAGTGATAACAACATCAAAGCCAAGAACCAGCGAGTGATTTTATTCATTTCCTTCATCTTACCCAATTGACCGGTGAGCTAAACCCACACTATATTCAAATATATTTTTTAATTATACTTCTTGAACAAACTTAATAACTTTTGTTTCCAAAACAATATTAATTTTCAATAGAATTGGTTCGGCCGACAAAACTGCGACACTTCAGATCAAGAATTTGTTCTATTTTTTTTGCCGCCTGCACAATTGAATTAATCTCTATGCCAGTTTCTATCCTCGATGTTTCCAGCATATTCACAATATCCTCTGTAGGTAAATTACCTATATCGCCCATTCCATTAGGCATTGCAATACCACCACCTATGCCACATATAGATCCCTCAACAGATGTTGCGCCAGAATTTAGAGCTGCGAACATATTTGCGGATGCCATACCAATCCGTTCATGAACGTGGAAACCTAGCTCTATATCAGGCCAACAATCAGTGACTGTCTTAAAAACCCTACCTACATGAATTGGATCTTCCATTCCTGTGCTAGCCGCTAGATATAGACGGCGAATACCTTTTTCGTAAAGCCGTTTCACAACGGATAGGGCGACACTGTCTTCTATCCGGCCTTGATATGGACAAAAGAAAGCAACACCCACTGCCATTACAAATCTAATATTAGCCTTTTCTGCTATCTTAAAGCAGTCACCTGCAACATCAATAGCTTGGTCCAATGTCATATTTTGATTCTTTTTAAGGTAAGTCTCACTGACGGTAAGAAGACCAAGTATTTCATCAACAAGACCAGATTCGACGGCACGAATTGCCCCCTTTTTATTCGGAACNAACGCGCGATAGATTGTATCTGGACGCCGTTTTATCCTCTCTAAAACAGCTTCAGCGTCGGTTAACATCGGAACAATTTTTGGATGTGCAAAACTTGTTACTTCGATCACTGGTAAACCAGCATCCGAAAGTAAATCTAGCATCCTCACTTTATCTTCTGTTGATATCCATCGAGGAAAAGACTGAAGCCCATCCCGTGGCCCAACTTCTGCTACAATAACCTTTTGGTTTTTTTTGATCATGGTTCTCTTTCTGCGCAGTTTAACCTATTTCATAACCTTCATTCTCTAATACCTCCAGATCAAAGCCGAGCATATCAATCAATATTTCTCTATTATGCTCTCCAAGTTGTGGGCCTGCATGTTTAATTTCACCAGGAGTTCGCGATAAATTTCCAACAACATTTTGCATCTTGAGAGGTCCTTTTAACTCTCTATCTTCAACCGCAACAATATTACCCCGAGCTATAAAATGTGGGTCTTCAAATATCTCAGCAATATTATTACAAGCAGCAACAGCTGCGCCAAATTCATCAAACAATTCAATTAAATTATCTCTATCAAATTCGAGTATTGCATTCTGTAAGGCATCATCTAGTGCCTCTGCATTCTGAATTCTTAATCTATTATCTAAGAATCTTTGATCATTTATGAGATCAGGTACATTCAATGCTTCACACATACGTTCAAACGTTGATTGGGCACTTCCCGAGATTGACACCCATTTATCATCTCTGGTTCGATATGTATTACGGGGTGCAGTGAATGGAAGACGACTCCCATTTCTTTCCTGTATTATTCCCAATTGGTCATAATCAACAACTTGAGGACCGAGTAAAGTAAACAAAGGCTCGTAAATTCCGAATTCTACAATTTGGCCTCTTCCACTGTTCTGATCCCTCTCGCGCAACGCAGCCAACGCTAAATATGCTCCCATCAAACCAGATGTTTCATCCGCAAGACCAAACCCGGGAAGTAAAGGTGGTCGATCAGAATACCCAGTTATCGATGCGAAACCCGCATATCCCTCCGCCAAGGTACCGAACCCGGGACGATGACTGTTTGGTCCAGTTTGGCCAAATCCCGTTATTCTGACCATTATAAGGCCTGGGTTAATTTTACTTAAAGTTTCATAATCAAGACCCCATTTTTCGAGTGTTCCCTTACGGTAATTCTCTATTATTATATCGGCGTCTTTTATCAGTGCCATAACAATTTCAACACCCAACGGGGTACGTAAATCTGCTGTAACGGACCGCTTGTTGCGATTAACCAACTTATACATTAAGCCAACACCGTCTTTGTTATTACCCCAATATCGAATCTCATCCCCAGTACCCGGTCTCTCCACCTTAATCACATCGGCCCCAAAATCACCAAGAAACATAGAGGATATAGGCCCGGCTAAGAAATTTGAGATATCAATAACTCGAACCCCACTCAAAGCTCCGCTCATTGGGGACTTATTAATTTTTTTATCCACTGTTTCTTCCCTTACTGAATTTGTTTATTAATTATAGTTAGCAAGAGTTTGCAGGTTCTGTAAACGTTACTTCCCACTGATCTGTTACGTGTGATAGTAGCAGTTACGTATTTGACTAGACCTGAAAAATTATTCCCTGCTGAAAAATAAGTCCTAATCATATTTTCATAAATATGACCAACAAATTTATTGGAGAACTAGATGTCAGAGGAAATTGATCGAGGAATCTTAGATAAGATAGGTTTTATTGGCGTGGGCTTAATGGGCAGTGGTATGGTTGATCGTTTACAAATAGCAGGTTACGAAACACATTTACTAGTTCACAAAAACAGGTCACCAATCGACAGGGCCAGTGATAACGGAGGTATTCCTTATGAAAATATCTTGGACTTGGTTAATAATGTGGAAACAATATTTTTATGCCTCCCCTCTAGTAAAGAAGTGATTGAAATAGCGGAAAAAGTTTTGAAGGCTCCATCTAAAATTAACCTGGTTATCGACTGTACCACTAATAGTCCCACTCGAGTAATGGACATTAATAAAATTTTTTCTGATGCTAATATTGATTATCTCGAAGCACCGTTAACAGGAGGCGTAACTCAAGCTTCAGAGGGAAAGCTTGGCGCAATATTAGGAGGGACGGAAGATGCTGTAAAAAAAGCAAGTCCATTACTTCGCGCATGTTGCTCTAAAATATCTCACGTAGGCGGAATAGGCATGGGAGCAAAAACCAAGTTAGTCAGTAATTTTCTAGCATTAGGAACAGCAACATTAGTCGTAGAAGCCCTATACATTGCAAAGAAACTTGAGATAGACTGGCAATCTTTTTACGACTTAGCCCGCCAAGGCTCTGGTCATTCCATGAGCCTTGATAGAATAGCACCTAAGGCAATTGAACAAAATTTTGAAAGTTATATTTTTAGCATCTCCAACACGGCTAAAGATTTTCGTTATATACACGAACTATTTATGAAAGAGGATTTAGAATTAAGCGCATTGACTGGTTGGATGCTAAAGCAATACGAAGATGCTGAAACAAAGGGATTAAGCAATTCTTTATTAAGTCAACGATTAGACCCAGAACTTTTAAAGAGATAACATCATTTTATTTTTTTAATAGCGTAAGATTCGACCACGATTTATATATATTTTTGATTGCAAATTTAAGACGTTTGAGTGAATAATATTCATTCTTTACATAGGGTTATTGTTTTTCCATAGTTTGTATGTAACAACCCCCTTTGTAATCAATAATTGTTATTTTGTTCAGAATGCTACTCCTGCCAGGGACTGCAGATATAAGAGGCCTTTAATATGACTGCTTTGTTAATTGTGATTGGACTCGCCGCTACATTTGTAGCCTGGGAATGCACCTCCTTTTTTGTTTGGAAAACTCTGGAGCGGATATTCCCAAATTTTGGAAGAACCAAGAATACCGACAAATAAATCCTGCTAGACAGTTGGTCCTATCAAGTTACTGCAATGTAGATCCCGTGGTCGTGTTTTCGTAGTTGTGACACTGCATAAAAAGCCTTAACAAAAATACTGCTAAAGTATACTATATCAAGTGATCCAAGAAGCGCCTTAAGCTTTGAGTAACTTTACTTTTTGGGGCCAGTAGTTTTAACTGCTGATCTTTTTTTTTCAATAATTGAAATAGATTTAGTATGTATAGGTATTTACGATCATTGTTTTATTATAAGAGAATGGGATAAACATGAGTCAATTCACCGACCGTCAAAAGAGTTTTGAAAATAAGTTTAAAAATGACGAAGAATTTAATTTCAAAGTCAATGCCCGCCGAAATAAACTTCTTGGACTTTGGGCCGCTGGAATGCTTTCTTTGGAAGGCGAAGAAGCTGAAGCTTATGCTAAAACGGTAGTGTTATCCGATTTTGAGGAACCCGGCGACGACGACGTGCTACAAAAGGTTCTCTCTGATTTAACAGCAGGAAACGTAGAAGCATCTCGAGAAAGCGTTAGAAAAGAGATGGACCACTTAATGGATCTGGCTCGAGAACAGATGACCGCTGAGAGTTGACCGCTGAGAGTTGACCGGACCATGTTTTGAAATTGCTGTAATCTCTAAAACCGTAGTTCTCATGAAATATATCACGCACCAGAAACTGCGCAATTAAGATTGAGATAGTCGCTGAGAAATAATAACAGTGATGTTGTTAATGACTGATATATTTTTAGTAAATTAAAAGTTTGGAAAAAGTCGTTCTAACGTTTTCCAAACAGCAAAAGTAAAAACAACCAACCCTATATGGATTACAACCCAACTAACCAGCATCTCTTTATTTCCTTTTTCGTGCTCCAAAAGCTTAATCGACAACGAATATCCTAATCAAAGTCTAGTGCCGTAGGAACACTGTATTTTAATTTTACTTTTTGCAGCCTGCCGCACTTACCCCTGCAATATACCCCCAGGTCAAACAGGGTCCAAGGGTTGTTCCAGCTCCTACCCCTTTGGATCCAAAGCAATTCGCCATTACATTTCCGGCAGCGTACAAACCTTCGATTATACTGCCATCCAATCTCAAAACTTGGGCTCTTTCGTCAGTGCGTGGCCCTCCTTTTGTTCCAAGGAAACTTGCCTTAAAAGGCATAGCAAAATAAGGAGCTTGATCTATGGTGCCCAAGGTTGGATTTGGTTTATTGTTAGGGTCGCTGCCTCTATTTCTATCCCAAATCGACTTGCCACGGCCAAAATCTCTATCTTCCCCACGTTTCGCAAACTCGCTAAATTTTCGGGCCGTGTCGGTTAGATTTCCTGAATGCACGCCTATTAATTCGCCTAACTCTTCAAGCGAATTTGCCTGGTAAAAATTATTTTCTACTTTTTTA